>JAMOPK010000228.1 GCA_027064565.1 Caldifarciminota bacterium
CATTGAAGCCATATCCAGAGGTGAGTTTGCCGATCCGGGATCGATAGAGCCTTTCTACGTCAGGCTCCCCGATGCCGTGGTCAACCGAATGAAAAAGGAGAAAAAGTCATGAACTGGAGGTTATGGAACATCCTGATGTTGCTGCCCACAGCGGCGTTTTTCGGGCTGGCATGGCGCCTCTATAAGTTCCCGGCCGCCCTGTTCGCCGCATCTCTGATTTCGCTGTTTTTCGCTGTGATCTGGTTGATTGCATTTTTTGACAGACACAGCAACGTGGTAAAATGCCCTTACTGCAACAGCACATTTCATATCCGGAAAACCCGATTCGGCAGTATCGTGTTCGAGGAGGCCTATGTCGCCACGACAACGTTCAGTAGACCGCCTCAAAGCTGGAAGATGGTCGCTCTGATTCGCGGTGGAATAAACGCCGTCATAACCGTCCTGCTCTGGATGAGGCTTAAAAACGGCTCGGATCTCGTGCTCGCCATCGCCCAGATACTGGCTCTCGTGAACTTGAGTCATCTGTTCGACCTGTTCGGCTCAACGCCTAAAAAATGCCCGGCCTGCAATAAGAAAATCAACCTGAAGATCGATTATGTGCCCCGATGGACGGCTAAACCGGGAGAAAGCACCCAAAAATCAAAACCATGAGAAAGAAACTAAAATCCATAGCCGGCCTGATCATCGTCCTCCTCATATTCGCCTACCTTCTCAGGAACATCGTGGTCAACTGGCAGCAAATCAAAAGTTTCACATGGGAAATAAATGCGATTCCTCTTATAGCCTCTTTCCTCCTCTTTGCTTCCACTCAGCTCTTTGCAGTGTGGGTATGGCGTCAGCTCCTGCTCACCTTTGGGCACAGGCTTGAGTTCAAAAAGCTTTTCGTGATCTGGTGGCTATCAGCTATGGGGCGTTACCTGCCGGGCAAAGTCTGGCAGCTTGTGGGACTTGCCGTTCTCGGTGAAAAGGAGGGGGTCCCGGCGGAAGTCACCACTGCCGCCAGCATAATGAGTCAGGCGCTGGCGGTGCTGGCCGGGGCTGTGATCTCCGTCCCGATACTTGCGACAAAGGGGCAAAATTTTCTCGTTTCTTCGGTTGTTTTTGTTCTGGTCTTAGCCGTAATGATCTATCCACCAATCTTCAGAAAATGGGTTAATTTCGCTGGAAAAAAATTCCGAGGAATTGAGATACCGGTTTACCTTGATATGCTTCAGATAGGGCAGTTCTTGCTTCTCTACGGCGTGATCTGGGTGGGCTACGGACTGGGATTTGCCCTTTTTGTCGCCGGACTGACAGGGAGTAAGATATTCGCTATTTACGTTTCGATCTACGCCTTCTCTTACATCGTGGGCCTGCTTGCGATCTTCGTGCCGGGCGGCTTCGGCGTCAGGGAAGGGCTGATGACAATGTTTCTGAGCGGTCAGTTTGGCGAGGGCGTGGCCTCTGCCATCTCGGTGGCTGCAAGGCTGTGGGTCACTCTGGTGGAGGTGCTCTTTTTCCTGATCGCACTTTACCTCAAGGCAAGGAAGCAAGATGAAAAGATACAGGGTGGTTCTCGGAATTGATTACGGGGAATCTCGAATAGGACTTGCCATCGGCGACACCGAGCTGAAGATCGCTACACCGCTGACGACCCTCGACGCCCGCAGGGTCGACCCTATCTCCGAAATCAAAAAAATCGTCGAAGAGCGGGGGGTTGATCTCATCGTAATGGGATTGCCGCTGTTGCTGTCAGGCAAAGAGGGGCGGCTGGCGACACTGGTCAGGGAGTTCGCCGAAAAGCTAAGGGCCGAGCTTGGCATCGAGATCGTCCTGCGGGATGAGCGTTTCACGAGCATGATGGCCGAAGACCACCTTAGGCAGACCGGCCGCAAGCCTTCCCGTTCAAAAAGCAAGGTGGACATGCTCGCCGCAAGGATCATCCTTCAGGAATACCTTGACTCGCTCTAACCTGTCCGTGCGAATCAGGTAATCAATCTGTTCCCTTCGACCAAATCTTCCATTTGGTTGTCGGCCATTTACTTTCTGATAGTGAACACAACAGCGGATTAGCATTCAGTGCCTACAAATTAGACAAATGGAGGCGGGATGGCTATCAGCAGAGCTGTTCGGAATCGTTGAATACAAGACATGTCAAATTACAGAAAAAGTTGTCAACTTGGAAGAGGCTTCCGGTTTTCATAAATTTCTTACCCTTCCCATCAATCAGATGAGGCGTGGATCCCTTCCTCACAGAGATATTCCTTTTCAGCATTTATTGCATGTGTCCGGCGCGGCAAGACGATCACCAGGACTTTGAACACGGCTTTCGGCGGATTAAAATAAAGGCAAATGAAAGGGATAAAAGGGTTATTCACGATTTTCATAGTTGCGGGTATCCCCTCGATGCTTGCGGCTTCTGGCTCAATCAAGGGTAGAGTTTACGATGCCAGAAGCGGAAAAGGCTTGCCTTATGCAAACGTGTATCTGGAGGGGACAAAGATTGGAACGAGCACCGATGAAAGCGGTTTTTTCTTCCTGCCCAAGGTTCCACCCGGAGAATACAAAATCACAGCGACAATGCTCAGCTACAAGCCGCAGACTCAGAAAATACGTGTCCGTGATGGCGAGGTGACGACCGTCGATTTCTACCTGCAGGAGGAGGCGATTCAGCTTTCGGAGCTGACTGTCGTGGGTAAGCGCCCCCTCATTGAGAAGGAGCTCTCGGCATCAGTGAGATCGCTCGGCAAGCAGGAACTCGAAGCGCTGGGCACCATTGACGTCCGTGATGTGCTCTCCAAGCAGGCAGCCGTCTCCGGCGAAGACACCGATCTGCACGTGCGCGGTGGCCGCTCCAACGAGATCCTCATGATGGTTGACGGGATTCCCATCCGCGACCCTCTGTCCGGAAGCGCTTTTGCCATGCACATCCCCACCAGCGCGGTCAAGGAACTTGAGGCCCTGACCGGCGGATTCAATGCGGAATACGGTCAGGCGATGTCGGGCGTGATCAACATCGAAATCAGGGAGGGCGGCGATAAGTTCAAGGCTGAGGGTTCTTATCAAAAGGGGATTTACACCCTGAAAGCCACTCCGTTCATCTGCGATACGTTTGAGCCTTCTGCTTGCAAGGACAGGCTTTACGATGCGGAGGAGGCCGAAGTCAGCCTCAGCGGCCCTATCCCCGGGATCGCGCGCCTCACAGGTGGCAAATGGACGTTCTTCTCCAACATCTACTGGAAATCGAGCGATACATATTTGCCGCATGCTGGCAACCTATTCTCAAGTGTATTTGACGTGACGATGCCACGCGAGGAAAACACGCTATCCGCGCTCTCGAAAATAACATGGAAGATCAGCAACAACAAAAAGCTCTATTTCGTCTTTTCCAGATCGATCGGGGTAAATCAGGGCTATTTCATCTCAAGGAACGAATACCCCTTCGCCCATGGTTTTCCTTACCGTTACATCAAAATCCTTCCAAATTATCCGACTTTCACCCGTGATGGTAACCAGCAGATACTCGCATGGCATCACGTCATCAATCCCCAGAACTACTACGACATAAAGTTCAGTCGTTTCTTCACCAACCTCCACCTCGATGTGAGAGGCAAACACTGGAGCGAATATCGGGAACTGCTTGATATTGAGCCTTTCGATCCGATCTCCGGCCGCATAGGCGATGGATTCTGGGACACCGGCGATTCGCCTTACTGGCACGACCATTATGCCGAGCAGTATGCGCTTAAGTTCGATTTTACCAGCCAGGTAACTGCCGTCCAGACCATCAAATTCGGCCTTCTGAACCAATACAGCGAGGTACAATGGATAGACATCCAGTATCCGTGGTTCTACTCGCCGGACGGGCTGGGATACAACCACGACCTTTACAAAGCTTACACCGACAGGGGCGGAATGTATTTCCAGACCCGACTCCATTTCGCCGGGATGGTCGCCAATCTCGGATTGAGGCTGGACTACTGGATTCCGGGCAGATATGTCGATAGAGGCGTGGAAAACGCCCTGCAGAGATACGACCTGCCTGACATCGTCAGGAACGAATACGAGCAATACCTGAACAACACCTTCAAGATTGGCGGATACAGGGCAAAGGCACACCTATCGCCGAGGATCGGCGTGGCCTACCCGGTCACGGAGAGGGACAAATTCTTCTTCTCCTACGGTCACTTTTCGCAGATGCCGGATTTCAAATACGTCTATTCGAAGCTCGGCGTCCGTGCCACTTCCGGCTACGAACTGGTGGGCAACCCGAATCTCAATCCCACGATAACCGTCGCCTATGAGCTTGGGGTCGAACATCTTATCGAGGAAAACACAAGGCTGAAGGTCACCGCCTACTACAAGGACATCTACAACTATCCGACCGCCATGAGGGTGCCGGGCGTCCCGCCCAATCCAGACTACTGGATGTATTTCAACTCTGATTATGCCCGTTCGACCGGTGTGGAATTTGAACTCAAAAAACGGCTCACAAAGAGGTTCTACGCCACGGTGGATTTCACACTTTCTCAGGCCAAAGGCAGGGCTTCCACCGCCGAAGACCTTTATCTCCAGCCCACTCAGCGAGGACTGAGGGAGTGGTATCTGAGATGGGACAGGCCTTACAAACTCTATGTAAATCTGGGCTGGCGAATAAAGAAAGGCGATCATCCTGAGCTGTGGAATTTCAGGCTCCCGGATGACTGGCACCTGAACCTGACGCTCTCATACCAGTCCGGCAGGCGCTACACCCCGATGGATTCCACCGGCGTTTTTGGCGAACCCAACTCAAAGATCGGCCCGGCATGGCACAACGTCGATCTCAGGTTCACCAAAGGCATTACCCTCAGAGGCAGGACGAGGCTGGAACTCAACGTGCTGGTTCATAACCTGTTCAACCACCGCAACGAATACTGGCTAAACCCGCTCACAGGTCGGGCTTACAGGCCGGGCGACCCGCTCCCGCCGATGTCAAATCCCCTCATGTGGCTCAACCCATCGAGATTCAGAGCACCGAGACAAGTCAACGTCGGCCTCTCGGTCAAATTCTGAACACCACGGGGCGGCTTTCGCCGCCCCGATTTAGCGGAAGCCGATCCCGTTGATCAATGTGAACCTCTATCAGATACATCAACTGACGAGGATAAAATTTGAGTTTGGCAAACTGAAGCACGTAGTTTTAAGGCAAGGTTCTATAAATCAGCCGAGATCGTGACTCCAGATTATGATGGACCTGAGGCATCGGCTGAGTCTTCCCCTCCTCTGGACAGGTTTGGGTTACTTGTCGTTGCTTGCAAAATACAAACATCAATAACGGAAAATGACTCATTCGACACGAAATAAAAAGAGGGGGGCCGGTGCCCCCTCGAATTTCCTGAAGGATAAAAATGCACCTTATGCCTGATTGGCCCTGACACCTCTGATCGAGTCGATGACGTAGCCAAGGAAAAGGAAGAAAATGGCGGAAGCGACGCTCCCGTAAGTTTTGTCGATGTGGAACCAGCCCATCCTGTTCGCTATCACGCAGATGAAGATGACGATCGTGCCGCCGATGAAGGCCATTTTGACACCCAACTTGCTCGTCCAGGGCTTGAGGTAAATGCCGGCTATGATCACGATGGCACCTATTGCCCTTATGGCATAGGAGACGTAAGCGGAATCGAGAATCGCTCCCTTGATCATCACGGCCAGCGGAATCGTTATGAGGTTTATCAGGATGACAAGCCGTCTCGAAGATTTGAGCAACATGGTATCGTCGGCGTCACGTTTGAGCAGGTTGTGGTAGATGTCCCTGATGGTTATCGTGACGATGGCGAAGTTGACAGGGCCGACCGTCGATAAAATGGCGGCCATGATCCCGGCTATGGCTATGCCGCCGATGAACGGTGAGACGAACGAAGGACTCATGAGCAGTTTGGGCAGAACCTGTTTGGTGTTCTCAATGGTCGATGGGTCGAAAAACAGGCCAGTTCTGGCCATGAGTCCGAGGAAAGCGGTCATCAAGCCGAACGGCGCTATTATCAGGCTTGAAAGGATGGCAGCTTTTTTGGCAACCGAAGGCGTCTTTGCGGCGAAAACGGGCTGGATGCTTGCCTGACCCGCCATGCCGCCCAACACACCGCCCAAGAGCAGCGAGAACGCGTAGCTCAGATTCGTGCTGAATGGGTTGTAGAAGTCATGCGGTGAGCCGGTGGACACAAGAAGCTGCTGTAGGTTGGAGAATCCGCCAACCCGATGCAGGCCGATGAAGAATGCGAGTCCGAGTCCGATGAACATCGTTACCACATGGATAATGCCGGTGATAGCTATCGCATGCATGCCGCCCATGTAGGTGTAGAACGTGATGATTACGGATGCAATAATGACTCCCCAGAACCAGTTGATGTCGAAAAGCCTCGACACCACACCCGCAAAGGTCTGAAGCTGGACGTATGAGAGGGTTATGTAGGCTATCAGGAACGCAATGGCCGAGATTGTGCGGACGTCACGGCCGAACAGGTATTCCAACATCTCGCTTACGGTATAGACTTGATTTTTTCGATAGTGATATGCCACCGTGAAGCCGATGATGATCATCCCGGTTGCCGTGGCGAGGTTGTAAAGCATTGGCTGGAGCGTCCCTATCTTGAACGCCTTTTCGCTCACACCGATGGTGCTCATCCCTCCAAGCCATTCCGCTGCAACGACAACGGCGCAGGTGACGACTCCGAGGTTGCGGCCAGCTATAAGGAAATCAGCGGACGTCTTTGTCGCAAGTTTCCTTGTGAAGACAGACACCAACATCACAAAAAGAAAATAGGCGGTTACTATGATGATGTAGATGCTCATCTTCTCTCTCCTTTTGGATCAATGATGGCCTTAAATCTTACTGGAACTCAGCGGGTTTCTCAATTGTCCGAGGGAGTTTCGTTAAGGTCTTAGATCAACGTTTTTTCAAAAAATGATGGGAATTGACGGCCGGGAACGACCTCCTCCCGTTGGGGGGCAATTCAGGCACAGTAAACCGGGCGTCTCGCCAACAATACGTCGATTTCCGACCGGCCTTCCGAAAGTTGTCGCTTTTTATCCAGTAAAATTTTGCACCTCATTTTTGATGCCACAAATGGAGAGGAAAGATGACCCTGCTGATATTCTTCGCTCTGGGAGTTACCGCGGGATTTTTTGTCAAAAGGGAATTCAAAATTGAGAAAATCCTGAATGTCACCCTTGTAGTGCTTGTTTTCGCCATGGGCGTTCGAGCAGGGCAAGTTGAGGTTAGAAGCTGGAAACTGCTGATTGTTCCGATAGCTTTGATGCTGGCCGCGACATCCACAAGCGTTTTGATGGGGCTGGTAGTGGTCAAATTCTTCGGGAGGAGATAATGGTTTTTGCTTTGATCCTCGTTATTGCGCTGGTCGCCGGCATAATCACGGGCAGGCATATCGACCTGGACATATCCCTGCTTGCCGATGTGATGCTTTACACGATGCTGTTTTTCATAGGAATGGAAATGGCCCAGAAAAGGGAGGAGCTTGTCAGGGACTTCACGGAGGTCGGGGTTCTCGCAATACTTTTGCCGATAGCCACGATTATGGGCTCAATGGCTGGCGGTGCGATTGCTGGCCTGCTGCTTCCGGGTATCACTTTTGGAACAGGCATGACGATAGCCTCTGGATGCGGATGGTATTCGCTAACAGGCCCTTATCTTGCTAAATTCAATCCGGAATATGGACTTATCGGGTTTCTGGCCAATTTCATGCGGGAAATAACAATGCTGATATTCTATCCCCTCTTATTCAAATGGCTTGACCCAATTGCAGCTGTGACAATTGGTGGAGCCACGACGATGGACTCCACGCTTCCGCTCGTGCGTAAATTTGCCGGTCGAAAGGCCGGAATCGTGGCTTTTGCACATGGATTTGTCATCTCCTTGATTGTTCCTTTGCTTTTGATGCTCGAGACCGGAGTGTTTTTCTGAGAAATGGGAGAAGCCAGCCGCAGTGACCTTGAGGCCCTGCACGGCTTGAGTTCACAATCCCTTTGAATCAAAATATAGTTCAAATTTCCTCAGGGGAGGCGTCATGAAGAAAGGATATGGAGCTATCGTCATAGGTGGCGGTATCATCGGGACTGCCACTGCTTACTACATGGCAAAATTGGGTTTTAAAGATGTCCTTGTGGTGGAGAAAAATTACATAAGCTCAGGTTCCACCGGCAGATGCGCGGGCGGTATCAGGCAGCAGTGGGACTCGGAATACAACATCAAACTGGCGATGGGAAGCGTCAAGATTTTTGAATCGCTTGAGGACGAGTTGGGATTCCCGACGGAATACTATCAGGGCGGTTACCTGCTCCTCGCCTACCGTGAGAAAGATGCCGAATGGTTCAGAAATCGCGTCAAACTCCAGCAGTCGCTGGGACTCGACGTTAGACTGCTTGATCCTTACGAAGCGAAGCAGGTCGTCCCTTACATCAACACCGATGGGTTGCTTGCCGCAACCTATTGCCCGACGGACGGACACGCCAATCCGTTCCTCGTGACCTTCGGCTACTACAAAGCCGCACAGAGGCTTGGCGTTGAATTCGCTCTCAAGACCGAGGTGGTCGGCATCGAGACGAAGGAGTCCCGGATACGCTCGGTTAGGCTCAGCACCGGTGACACCATCGACACGGAAATCGTAGTGAATGCTGCCAACGCATGGACGAAGGAGATCGCCGCAATGGTCGGGCTGGATTTCCCCGTGAATCCTCAGCGCCATGAGATAGCGGTAACGGAGCCGATCGGCAAACTGTTTGATCCCCTCATCATATCCTTCAAGCATGGGATATACTTCCGGCAGGAGATGTCCGGCGGGATCGTGATGGGCTACGGCGACCCCGAAGAACCTTACAGCAAGAACATCAAGTCCAGCTTTCCGTTTCTCAAAAACGTGGCCGCCAAGCTTGCCGCTGTCATGCCCGTTACCGAAGATGTGAGGATTTTGAGACAATGGGCGGGTCTATACGCCATGACCCCGGATGCACAGCCGATAATCGGAGCGTCCGGCGAGGTGGAAGGTTTCTATCAGGCAGTCGGCTTCAGCGGCCACGGGTTTATGGTTGGCCCTAAAACGGCTCAGCTCCTCGCTGAACTTATCGTTTTAGGCCAGCCTTCCATGACGTTGGAACCTCTCAGCGAAAAGAGATTCCAGACCGGCGAGATTAAGGTCGAGAAGGCCGTGATCTGAAAACAAAGGAGGTTATAAATGTCGGGATTTGATCCTATCCTCATAGGCGAGATCAAGAAGTATATCGAGAACAACATCTCAAAAGTTGACGAGAAAATGACCGAGGAGCTGTTGCAACGCGAGGAGGAAATAACCAAAAAGATAGCGAAGATGAAAATCGACCCTGAGGCTCAGGAGAAGGCGAAGATATTTCTGGACATCCTGAGGGCGCGGAAGGAGAAAGGCTTTTCTGCTGATCCTGAGGCCATCAGGCTCATAACCTTTGCGCTTTACTACCTCATAAAAAAGCATGATCTCATTCCGGATTGGCATCCAATTGTTGGTTACGACGATGACGCCGCAATGGTCAATTACGTTTACAACGAGGTGGTTTCCACGATAGCCGATTTCAAAAAGTGGCAGAAGGAACAGGGTTAGACGTCCGTTTCTGAGTTATCAGGCCGGAGTTGACCGTCAGGCCGAATTTCAGATGACCGGGATGATTTATCCCGGTCGTTTGTGGTGAATGGTGAATCTCTGCCTCATGGCTTTTTGATTAATAGGAGGAAAAATAATGAAGCTTTCCGTGGTGATTCCCGCTCACAATGAGGAGGGCAACATTCCGATTTTGATGAAAGAACTGGACGAGATGATCCGCAGCTCCGGACTCGACATCGAGGTCGTTCTTGTTGATGATGGCTCCACCGATAGGACACTGGAGCAGGCGAAAGAGGCTGAAAAGAAGTATCCGTGGCTCAAGGTCGTCAGGCACGGGAAGAAGATGGGCGTCTCCCACGCGCTCAAAACCGGGTTCAGGGTTGCCACAGGTGACGCCTACATGTTTTTCCCGGCTGATCTTCAGGTCGGTGCAGACGAGATACCGAAATTTGTCGAGAAATTAGAGGAGGGCTGGGACCTTGTCTGCGGCTGGCGTCAGGGCAAATACGAAAAGGCGTTTGTGTCCAACGTTTACAATGCGTTGACGCGCAAGCTGTTCGGTCTCCACATCCACACCATGAACTCGGTAAAGGCCTTCCGCAAGGAGGTAGTTGACAGGATTCCACTCCGAAAGGATTGGCACCGATACATCGTCCCTTTCGCCTATGAAGCCGGTTTCACGGTGACCGAGGTCCCTATCAAACACAGGCCGCGCCTTTACGGCGAGAGCAAATACAAAGGGCTGGGACGGGTCATCGTAGGAGTGCTTGACCTCATGGCGGTCAAGTTCCAGCTCTCTTTCAGTCAGAAACCGTTGCTTCTTTTCGGGACACTTGGCGGGATCTCGCTGATAATTGGCACGATCGTCGGATTGGTTGCCCTTTACATGAGATACGTCCAGCACATTGGCTACAGGCCGCTGATTTATCTCACCATGCTCCTGATCCTTCTGGGCGTCAGCCTGTTCTCCATGGGATTCCTCGGCGAGATAATCGCCAACATAAGGGACGAGATGGAGATGCGGTTTGAAAAACTGGAGCGTGAACTTCAAAAACTGCGCTCCGACGGAGACGAAAAATGACGAAGGAATCGGCTCTGATCGCAGTCGCAGGCTACCTCCTGCTTTCCATCCCTGCCTTGATTTCGTGGAAAGAGAAGATGAAGTTAGAGAAGGACATCTTTGCCTCCGGACTGCGCGCCCTGATCCAGCTTGTGATACTGGGGTCAGTGCTTCTCTACATCTTCAAAATGCCGTCGTGGATCGGGCCTATCGTGGTCTCCTTCTTCATTTTTTTCGGGTCACTCATAGCGTCCGAGCGCGGCAAAAAGGTGCCGATGGCGTTTCCGCTGGCGCTTATGGCTTTCACAATCGGTTATCTGCCCGCTGCCCTCGTGATTTTCGGCAGCGGCGTGGTTAAATCGATACCCAACGTGTTCATTCCGCTCTCCGGGATGATGATCGGCAACGCCACGAAATCCATCTCCCTCGCCTATGATCGAGTGCACAAAATGATTGAAAACAATCAGGAGGTTATCGAGGCGGCGTTTATCGACGGCGCAAGCTACACGACCGCCGCCAGCTTCTTCATCCATGACCTCCTCAGGATAACGCTCCTGCCGTCGATCGACAGCATGAAGATCCTTGGGCTGGTTCACATCCCCGGCACCATGTCAGGCCTCCTGATAGCCGGGACACCCCCGGTCAAAGCCGCCGCCTATCAGGCCATGATAGCCTATGCGATATTCTCGGTTACCTCTCTGGCGACGATGATAGCGACCTATGGCTCCTTCTACCTCGTGCTCAAAAGCCGCTACGAGAAGATCACCTTTGGCAATAGGTTCAGAAAATCGAGGGGGTAGAACCGCCGCTTATGGGAAAGCGATTCCTCCTCGTAAACCCGCCGATCTACGATTTCGCCGCACACGATTTCTGGCTTAAACCCTACGGCCTGCTCAGGGTAGCGTCCCTCATCAAAATGGCCGGTGGAGAGGTGGTCTTATTCGATTTCATGGACAGAAATTTCCCGGGTATCCCGCGGACAAAAAGCGACCGATACGGCAGGGGCAAATTCTACCGGGTGGAAGTGCCAAAACCTGAAGTCCTTTCGTTCATTCCAAGGAAATTCAAGCGGTATGGCGTTCCGAAAGGACTTTTCATCGAATTTTTGCGGTCGATCGGGCGGCCAGATGCGGTCCTGATCGCCACGGGCATGACCTACTGGTATCCCGGAGTCGTCGAGGTCGCCGGGACCGTCCGCGAGGTGTTTCCCGGCATCCCTGTGGCGCTCGGC
>JAMOPK010000229.1 GCA_027064565.1 Caldifarciminota bacterium
AGGCCACAAGTCCTGTAATGTCTCCTCCTCGAAGGAACTGTGCGAGAACGGTTCCGAGAGCAGTCTGTTCCCCGTGAAGCGAACTCACACTGTCCCTGAAAAGGGCGTCGATCGCATGGCTGACCTTATGTTCGGCGCCGCTGGCGGGACGGGATGACCCTGCCATCTCCATCGCGAGCCCGCTTTGAATCAGGCCCGTAGCTATCATTTTCATGCTGTTCGAGAGTGTAAAATCGCCCGTTAATCCCATGACCGAAAAAGCTCCGCCCCGCGAAAGGAGAACCGCTATGTCGAGGATTCGCTCTCCCCGTTCCCTATGGGCAAGCTCCCAGTCCTCGGTGGCCGAGAGGTTTGATATGAGATCGCCGATTCCGGCCCTCAGATGCCTTGGAGGAGCAGTTCGGAGCACATCGATCGGGATGTAAACAGCAATGGGCGGCGTGGCGAAAAGGCTTTTTCCGTCGATAACGGCGATCGGCGATGCGATTCCGTCGTTGGAAAGCACCGTCGGAATCGATATAAACGGCAAATTGAGCTCATGAGCCGCCATTTTGCCCACATCTATGACTTTCCCTCCCCCCACCGATACGATAGCTTCCGCTCTCTCGCCGATGCGTTTGACCTCGTCAACGGAAGGCCTCCGACTAGAATCGACAATTACAGGCTTTACGCTGATTCCCCTGCGTTGTAACACGGATATGACATCTTCCCCGAACAGATTAATGGTGTGGGGACCTGCAACGAGGCTGACACGGGAGAGACTGAGTTGAGATAGCAGGTCTTCCCAGAAATTATCAAGTCCAATCGAATCCTCGCCGTATCTGATAAGTGCTGGGTAACGAATTACTTGCTTATTGTCAGCCATGTAACAGCAATGGACGTCAATACGCTGAGAATATAAATGTAATCCTGCCACCACTTAAATGTTTTCTCATGAACGAGTATCCTGTCGCCGGGCCGAACTTTGTGGTCCCATTTGACCTTGATTTTCTTTCCGTCACGTGAGATGATGCTGAGATGGGATGAGGCGCGATCGGTCACTCCTCCTGCCATCCCTATGTAGTCGGCGACTGTCAGTCCAGGTTTGAAAGGATATGACCCCGGAGTCACTACCTGACCGGTGACATAGACATCCTGCGGCATAAACGGAACAGTAACCGTGTCAAAGGGCTGAAGGGCTGCTTTGAGCTCAACTGGCATTTCGTTGCCGCTCCTTTTCAAGTTCACAGAATTGAGATCAGCGTAAGGCTGAGGGCCTCCGGCGAAATTTATCGCCTCCTCCACGGTCATGCCCTCGTGATAAGGCACCTTGATCTCAACATTGTGTCCGGAGAGCGAAGAGGCCTTCTGGACCACGGGGACGGATAAAGCCATGTTCTGCTGACTTTCACCGGATTTAACGGACGAAACCTGAATGTTCTGGAAGGGCGAACCGTTGACGGCACCTGACACGAATACCCATTCCTTCAGTTCCGGGACAACTATTTTTATCCCCTCGCTCACAAACGGGTTGGCGTCCATATCCCCCAAAAAAGCGAACCTGTTGAGATTAACGGTATCTACGACAATATCACTGCGAACAACGAGTATTCTGGAAGGATCGCCGTCACTCCTCACTCCGCCTGCCTGAAGGATTAAATTGGACACCCGCTGCAAAGGATTGGAAACATACATCCCGGGATTGACCACACGGCCGAGCACGGGAATCGTAAACACCCTCGTTTCCACAAGCCTAATTTTCACAGAAGCTACACCACCGCTCAACATTGCGTGGAGCTTAGCCGCAAGCTCATCTTCAACCTCGGAAATAGTTTTGCCGGCCACATAAAGATAACCCGACTTCACAAGGTCAAGCGGCTGTGGGATCTGGATATTGGGACCCGTTTTAAGAGCCATCGATATTCCCGAAGCACCGAATTGATAGGTGTAAACATCTATCTGACCGTTCAAGTCAACGGCGGTTACATAGGAATAAGAAATTTTGCTATCGACGAAAACCTCTATTTTGTCGCCAGGACCAAGCCTGTAAGTGTCTTTAGCAATAACATGTTCGGTCTGTGACACAAGGGATAAAGCAAGTAGCAGGTTAATCATAATTTTCCTCCGAATAGTTTTGCTATAATTTTAATGCCCGTCAACTTCATCGACTCAAATATATCCTAAACCCGGAATAAATATAGTAGATAAATTCTCTGAAAAGGAGAAAGGAATAGGATAATTTTTTACAGAAAAATTAACATCTCCCATAAAGCAT
>JAMOPK010000230.1 GCA_027064565.1 Caldifarciminota bacterium
TTGGTGATAAGCTCATCGTAGAATTTTTGAGCCAGATCAAGCTCCCCGTTTTCCATGGCTATCTTAAAGGCGTGCCAGAGCGCCATCGGACGGTAAGGGAACTTGACCTCCATAAGCACCTGTATCGCAAGACTGTCCTGCCCCATCTCGTGGAGCAGTTCGCCCTTTCTAACCATCAGATTCCACCTGATGGTGGAATCCATGTTCGCCGACTTCAGAAGCTCGTCGAGAGAGTCCACCGCTTCACCGTAACGCATGCAAATGGCCAGCTTTTCGACAACGAACAGCTTTTTGAAGGTTGCGGAATCGCTCAGCATCGCATAGCTCCTTATCCTGAGCGCCTGCTGGATGTAATTCGATGAAGGTGCTGTCTCCATGAGCCTGTCCATCAGCTCGAAACCCTTTGATCTCGTGGAATCCTCCTCAAGCAGACACATCGCTTTGTAGAACATGTAAGGTTCAGCTTTTATCCTGCGTGATTTGAGGTTGATGATGCTGTCGCAGTTGTTCTGGCAGAACCAGACAGGCAACCGCTCAGTATTGCTCAGGGAAAGCCCTGAGATGATGTCTGACCTGCCGGTGCTGATGGCAAGCCTGACGATATCCCTCCTTGCGTCCGGTGAATGGGCATTAACCGCACGGCGCAGGAAATCAATGCCCTTTGCCGTGTCGCCGAGGGCAAGATATGCCCTGCCAATGATGTAGTAAGCCCTTGCGGTGTCCTCCTTTTCGCCTTCAGCGAGGTGAATCGCTAACTGGTAATCCCCATTTTGCAGGGCAGTCGATGCCAGCATAAGCGAATGGAGGCCGTGCTCCTTGACGATTTTAAGCGCCTTTTTCGTGTCACCGGCCATGTAGGCCCGTTGAGCAAGCAGGATATAGCCGAATTTAACGCCGGGGTGATCCCTCTGCCACTTGGCGATTATCGAGTCCACCCGCTCACGGGAGAGCGTCATGTCCAGTCTGGAAATCTCCCGGACAACGAAATGGGGAGGTAGTGCTCTTTTGCTTCGTGTTGTGAGAAGCTCATAAAGCGCATCCTCGGTCTGACCGTTATGCATCTTGATGGCATACATGGTGTTGGAAAGCAGGTCTCTGTCTTTGAATCGCCAGCGAAAATACCGAACGAGCGTGTCGGCCATTCCATAGTTGTTTCTTGCCATGGCCGAGGTGACAAGCAGGCTCATAACCCGCTGTCTCTCCGTGTCTTTTGCGGATGTCACAAGCTTTTCGGCGAGGCGCAGGCAATTGGTGGTGTCCGATTTCTGAACGGCCACCTGAAAGCTGTCAAAGACAGCCGCGTTGATGTTGAAAGCGTAAAGCACAAAGGTTAGAATGAGGCTCATAGTCCTAACTCATCGGATATGCCCCGCATAGCATCGAGGCATATCTGAAGGAACTCGTCCAGAGACAGGCCCGTCTCCTCGATGCTCCGCATCTGGTCACGGTTGGCCCCTGCGGCAAACCTTTTCTCCTTGAAGCGCCTTTTCAGGAATCCGAGATCGATTTCCGATAATTTTTTGGACGGGTGCATCAAGGCTGCTGCAACGATGAACCCGGTGGTGGGATCAACGGCGTAGAGAACACGCTCAAAACGGGTCTCAACCGGCTTTTTCTCGGCATGGGCGAGGATCGCATTGAGAACTTCCTCATCGTCATAACCCATTTCCCGCAGGATTTCCACCGTCCTTATGGCATGTTTCTCGAACTTATTGTAAGTTTCGTCGTAATCGAGGTCGTGGAGGATGCCGGCTAACTCCCATCTGTCGGGGTCTTCGCCAAATCTTTCGGCAAGCGCCCTCATGCATGCACCGGTGGCAAGCATGTGCTTGATGAGGTTCTTTTTCTTCACGTGTTTTTTGACGAGCTCAATCGCTTTCTCTTTCGTCATCTCCATTGCGGTCTCTCCTGTTGATTGACAGTTGATTATAAGGCTCGTTTCAAAAAGATGTGCCCGTCAAAGCAATTTGGGGAATTCGTGTATCATTAAGGCACCACACAAGGAGGAGCCTGATGAGGTCATTGTTTGTCATGGCACTGGTTGCCTTCGGGATGTCCGGATTATCCTGCATTCCCGCCTCCAGGAGTTGGGTTCAGAGTTACGTCAACGAAACGGTCAGTGTGAACATGAGGCAGACCAATTCGGAGATTCAGACGCTGAAGGACTCCATAGCAACGCTGAAGGGGCAGGTGAACAGCCTCAATCAGCGGGTTGCCAGCCTCGAAAGCAGGATGGCGGCTGTTGACTCGCT
>JAMOPK010000231.1 GCA_027064565.1 Caldifarciminota bacterium
GGAGTAGCAAACTTAGAGATATAAAGACCGGCCAGAAATATTTGAATCCATTTATCTCATCCCCGAAATAATTGTAGAAAAATCCAGATAACCATAAGGAAACAGTTGGGAAAATCAGGAGAAATATAGCCGAGACTAAACCATAATAAGTGCTTTTGAATAGGAACCTTACGAAATCTGCCCAGCTTTCCCCAAAAATTATGGCTTTGAGATTCAGCCGGAGCAACTCAGGCAATGCTGCAAGTGAGGACACCTTGATTTTGATTCTATGAGGATCGAATTGCTTAAGTTCTTCAGATATCCTCTCTTCTTTTTTTATCAAAAAATGTTGGAGATGCCCTTCGGAAGGCTGAGGAAGAAGAATGGGTAACTGAATAATTTTCTCAAAATAAGCCTCAGTCCATGTAGATGGATTTTTATCCCCGTTATTCGACTTGGAAGCATGAAGCAGTTTAACCGTTTCCATCAGTTTGTCACGGTCCGCAGCTATAATGTAAACAACATTGGGAAAATCCATCAGTGTCTGAAGGTCTTCAAGCAAATTTATAACTTTTTCGTGCTCATGAACCCTATCGAGATCATCCAGAAAAATTACCAATTTTTTATGACCTCGCGTAATTTTATCGAATAGATTTTCGATTTTTTCTTTGTAGCTTATCAGTTTGGATTCTTCCGTGCCCTTTAATTTTTGAGAAGCTTTTTTAATGTCGTCCCATAACAGTTCGCCCTCGGTAGCCCTTGCTACCGCTATTCGGGCGATGCTCTCAGAAATTTCCTGTGCCATTTTCAATATCGTCTTATCCTCACCGGCCAGTTTAGACAGCTCGATTATCAGTGGAGGGAAGAGGTTATCAAATTCCTCAAATGCCCATGCGTCAAAGAACAGGGTTACGAACTCTTCGGGATATCGGGCAAGGAGGTTCTGAAGCATTCGCATTACCGATGTTTTGCCCGTCCCCCAGTCCCCGAATATACCGATAGTGAACGATGCATCGTGGGGCAAATTGTGCTTTATCAACTGATAAAGCGCACAGACGTAAGGCGTAAAACCGAGACAATCCTCTTCTATAAGCTGTATAGGTTCATCGCTGTCAAACGTGTGGCAGGGATTAGACTGTTTCATGATTTTCCTCCGTGTGGCGCGGTTTTGTCAAAATCTTACACAATACCTCCAATAACCGAACCCTGTCATCCAGAGTCAAATCTTTTTCTTCCAGAACTTCAAGCAGGGCGAACAGGAAATCGTAAATCACCACAGCTGCCGGCTTATTCATATTCCCGACGTTTTTGTTGAACAATCGGATTATATCCTCACTTTTAAAGATGTCCCGGGGAAAATTCGACTCAAATCCTTCCAGCGTGAGTATTTTTTCTTTCGGGATATTGTTCTCCTTGGCCAGCTGCAGGGCCAGAATCTGAGCCAGTCTGGTGCCTAAGGAATCGGTATCTTTGATAAAATTGACCGCAGCGGAGCGAAAATCTCCGAGATCTTCGGAACTGGTCTGGTAAAGCCGAACCACCAGAAAGTTCACAAAAGAGTCCGGGACAGATTCGGGATAATTTTGGACTGGTCTTTCCAGCAGAGCGAGAATGACGGCCGCATTTCTGGAAGGTTCCTTTGCCTTCAGGTCAAGGTTTTCCAGCACATCCTTGGCAATCTTGAAGACATTGATTATATCTTCCTGTGATTCCGCCTTTACGGAAATATCATCCTTTCTGAAAACATCTGGATATTTCTCCCTGACAGTTCGTCTCTCGGCTTCGTTACGTGCCTTTGCAATTTCCTTTATCGCCTTTTTAATCACGGATACCTCCACCTCTCCACCTGCCTTCGCCTCAGCCTTTCCGCTGCTCAAAAGGAGTTTAGAGGAGCGATATTCCCTTTTTTCGCCGGATCGAGCAGGTTGTCTTTCCTCTTTCTTTGGCTGCCTGCTCAAATGATCCAGGAGCTTCTCGTAAAAACCACATTCCTCCTTTCTGAGTTCATAGAACACATTTCGCAGAAAGTTGAAATCTCCTGTTCTCGCTTCTGGAAGATACCTGCTAAATCTTTCATAGTTTTCCATGAATTTTTCCCGCAGTCGGTCGATTATAAGCCAGTTAACATCCTGTTTCCCATGATATTTGAAGTATTTTCTCATGCATTCAGCGGCGATTCTCAATCTCACAATGAGTGCATTATCGAATGGATTGTAAGTGTCCATAAGCACAGATAGAAACTGGAAAGCCTCGTAAGGGACAT
>JAMOPK010000232.1 GCA_027064565.1 Caldifarciminota bacterium
AAGGGCAGGTATTACTTTCGACAATCCTGACTTTGATCACTCAGGGTAAAACACCCTGACAAGCGTAAGTCCCTGAGGCGGTGCGACAAGTATTTTGGGGCGCTGGTGCGCCTTCAGGATCAGGTGCATGGTGTCGGCCGGCATTTTCCCGACGGCCATGTGCAACATCGTTGCCACAAGGATCCTGACCATCCGGTAGAGGAACCTGTTTCCTTCAATGAAGTAAACCAGTTCGTCGCCTTTCTGAACCCATTCCGACCTGTGGATGGTGCAGGTCGCATCCTTCTGCTCGCCGACGAGGATGGCTTTGAAATCGTGGGTGCCAATTAGAAGCGAGGCGGTAGAACGGAGCAGCTCGACGTCGGGTCGATAGGGGCATTCCCAGATAAAGCGCCGGCGGATCGGCGACCTCCTGCCCACAAGCACACGGTAGCGATACAGCTTGCCGATGGCCTGAAAACGGGCGTGAAACTTCGGGTCGGCCTCGACGAACTCTTTAACAAACACGTCGGGCGGCAGTATCTGGTTCAATGCATGGTGGAACTGTTCGGGCTCCATCCTGAGCGTATCGACCCTGAGGCTCGCAACCTGTCCTTCAGCGTGCACCCCGGAGTCCGTCCTCGAAGCCCCGACGAACCTGAACCTGTGATGGCCGACCAGCTGCTCGATGGCCTTCTCCATCACACCCTGAACGGTTCTCGCATTCGGCTGGATCTGCCATCCACGGAAATCTGTCCCGTCGTATTCGATCACAAGCTTATAGACTTTCATCTTCCATCACTATGCGGAGCAGTTCCCCGAAGTCTTTGATTTCAAAGTCCGGTTTAACGGAGGGATAGTTGTTCTCCTGACCTTCCCGATTTATCCAGACAGCGGTGAGTCCGGCCCATTTCGCACCTATAACATCGGCCCTCAGCAGGTCACCGACCATCATCGACTCCTCAGGTTCAACCTCCAGCCTCCTCATGGCTATCCGAAAAATCTCAGGGTGGGGCTTCATGTAGCCGACGTCGCAGGAGACAACGATGTCATCGAAATATTTGGCCAGTTCGGTATTCCTCCATTCCCTCAAAAAGGGTTCGCCTCCCATCGTGCGGTTGGATATGACTCCGAGTTTAAGACCGCTTTCTTTCAATCTGGCAAGGGCTGGCAGGACATCCGGATAAACGGTCTTGAGCGGCGCCTCCTCGACGTAAAGCGCTCTGTAAACCTCATCCCAATCCACATTCGGGGCTTCACCGTTCCAGAATTCGACGATTTTTCGCAGGATTTCGCCGTAGCGGGGTGGGATGGCAGTGGAGTAGTATTCCGCACGCTCGGCCGACCATATCCCGTTGCCCACCACTGACCCCATGAACACGGGATCCCACCTGACACTGACTCCATGTTTCTCAAGGATTTCGACGAGTTTCTGCCCCTGCAGTGCGTAGATTTTTTGCCTTCCATCCGGGTCGCTGAACGTCCACAGGGTCTTATCCAGATCGAAGAATATCGCCCTGAGCTTCATTCCGCCCTCCTGAAGTCCGAGATAAGGGACACCGGACACTCGACAAGCTGCCCGTCATCCAATTCAACGGCGACGTTGAAGTCTAAAAGGCCCATGAACTTCCCTGTGACTTCTCTATCCCCGCATCTGAAAACGACAGGCTGGCCGAGGCAGCACAGCCAGTTTGAGACGCTGACATTTCCCGATTGGAGAGTTTTGAGGAACTTTGATGTGATAAGTTCCATAAATCGGTCGGGATCGAGCTCGGAACGGGCAACTTTGTGCAACGAAACAGCATCCGATTTCAGCTCTTCCGGGAACTCTTTGACGTTCAGGTTGATGCCCACTCCCAGGACATTGGCAGGTGGTTTCGATTCTATCAATATGCCGGCAACCTTTTTGCGCCCAAAGACTATGTCGTTGGGGATGCGTATTCTCGGACAGAAATCGATGACCTCTTTGGTCGTGTGTGCGACGGCGTAGGCGGCGGCAAGTGACATCAATTCCGGCCTGTAATCACCCTCAAAAGCAAGAGAGAACCAGAGTCCACCTTCAGGGGAATACCATTTATGCCCCTGTCGGCCGTAGCCCGATGTCTGGGTTCGGGCCACAACTATGAACGGCATCCCTTCGCCGGCCTCTATCCTTCTCCACGCCTCAAGATTTGTGGAATCAATCTCATCGAAACGAAAGACTTTCATCTTCTCCTCCCATAAGGCTGGAAATTATAAACGCATCGCCGGGTGTATTCGCCA
>JAMOPK010000233.1 GCA_027064565.1 Caldifarciminota bacterium
TGGTGACGATGATGAACTTCAACTTTGACAGGTCGTTTTCCAGCACCTCCGAAACTTTGTTCATGATCGCCTCGAAATAGGTCGGCGGGCCGGGGTCGATGAGCACGAAGGTGCCGTTGCAATCGAAAAGGTAGGTGTTAGGTTGCGAGTCGATGCCGCTTTCACGGCTCGAGACCCAGTAGAGACCATCGATGATCTTGGCCGGTGAAACTGTAAGCTCTTCAGGCGGTTCGTATTGCTGAAGCGAAAAATTATCGATGTCCTCGATCTCCAGTCCCATGTGCTCCTCTTTCTCAGCCAGTTCCTCGTCAAGCTCGCGCATAACATCCAGTATCAGCTGGGTCGTGTTGATGTTTTCGAGTGTGGCCACGTTGGTTTTGACATCCGGGATAAACTCGAACTGACCGCCCTGCTGTTTCAACATCTCCTTCAGCGCCTCCCTGCCGACGAGGTTGTTGAACGTCATATGGTAAATCTGGCCGTTTTCAAGGTATATCTCCCCGGAACCGTTGTTGAACCTGAGGCTCAGTAACCCGGTGGATGCCCTCGACTCAAGGAGCTGAAGGACGTCCACAAGCGAGATTTCGGCAAGTGAGCCCTGCAAAGTATTCATCATAGATTGATGCCGTTTCAGGATGTTGTTGATTCGGAGCACCAGTTCCTGAGGATTGAAAGGCTTGCTGATGTAGTCATCTGCACCGAGACCAAGTCCCCTGAAGCGGTTTTCCTGATCCGAGAGCGCCGTGAGAAACACAAAAGGCACAGTTCTGAACTGCGGGACGCTCCTTATTCTCGAGAATAGCTCAAAACCATTTATTCCTGGCATTAAAATATCTGCGACGATGATATCAGGCTTAAAGTTTTTCAGAGCCTCAAGTGCTTCTTCTCCGTTCTGAGCGGTAACAACATAAAACCCGTTGTTTGTAAAAATGTCCCTCAATATTTGGCATAGGTTTACATCGTCCTCGACGATAAGAATTTTTTTGTTATCCTCCATAACATCCCTCCACAACGTGCATCAAAGGTGTTTGGTTTTCCCCTCCTGACTTTTCTCCAATTGTGAGAGAATATGAACCAGAATCGGGATGCGGTCAAGTTGCTCCCGTGTCAATTCGTTCCACAGAATCGAACGGGGTTTGGGGTAAACGCCCTCCGTTTTAATGACTTCATCCGGTGTAACGATGTAGTCCACAGGGATGTCGTGAGGCTTCCACGGGAACTCCTCATCGAGTATCTGAAGCGGATGGACCGTTGTCAGGATGGGTGTTTCCTCGCCGATAAGCCCATAGTGTCGCGCTATAGCAAATTCGAGGTCGGAATAGCCGCCGCCTTTGCCTATCCTCTGGCCCTTCCGGTTTACCGCCACGGAGCCGGCCACCACGAGATCGACAGGTTCCATCTCCCACGGCGCAACGGGCTTTCCGTATCGAAATGCGCCCTTTATGGTGGCCGCTTTCGAGATGGCGTGTTTCGGGATCGAGGAGGGATCAAGCATGACAAAACATTTCAGACTGCGGAGCCGCGGCACCGCCATATAGACTATTTTGCCGGCCTCCAGTGCCATTTTTCTGAGTGGCTTCTGGGGAGTATCAGGATTGGCCTTGATGACCTTTGCGGAACGAAAGACCTCAAGCCCGGCGGCGAGCTGTGCCGCTTTTTCCGCCCCCACAAAATTGGGTATCCTGCCCCATGCTCCCGGGAAACGGTCAACACGTGCATCCTGAAGCCTTTTCCAGATGCGCTCTCTGATGCGCTGTTTTAACGGATGGGGTTTACCTCCAAATTCGTTGTAACTCATGTGCTATCATGATATAGCACAAAGGGATGACAGGCAATTTGATGGGAGGCAAAGAATGTAAAATAGGGAAGCTCCGACATCGGTGGGACGGCCGTCCCGGCCGTCATGGATGCTCAGTTTTTTTCAGAAACCTTATTCTATGGACATTCATTCGCCCATCTCTATGTCATATCATTACATCCATGAAAAGGAATTATTATCTTCGTGTTTGTGCTTTGCTCCATTTATAGCTATCTGCACAATTCCATATAATAACCCTTCCCGTCCAGGAATCTTTCTATCCACTACCCGGCATAACTTATACTCTTGGAAAACTCGTCCCAAGCACTTGCTATTACACTTTTTAACTCCTCAAAACTCCTTATGAAACACGTTGAAAGCACCCTCTTTATACTCTTCCATATATACTCTATCGGA
>JAMOPK010000234.1 GCA_027064565.1 Caldifarciminota bacterium
TCCCCTGCTTGAGACCATCACGGAACCGGACATGAGGAGCCCTTCAGAGGCGAGGCGGTTCCTCGAACTGCTCAAACGGACCATGAGATACATCGGGGTCTCATCGTGCGACATGGAGAAAGGCGAGCTCAGGGTCGATGCCAACATCTCGATCCGTCCGAAAGGATCAAAAAGGTTGGGCACCAAGGTTGAGCTCAAAAACCTGAACTCATTTAAGGCGGTGGAAGACGGGCTGATGTATGAGTTCAACCGCCAGATAGAGGTGTTAAGGAAAGGCGGCAGTATAGTTCAGGAGACCCGTCTGTGGGATGAACACCTACGGGAGACCCGACCGATGCGCGTCAAAGAGGAGGCTCACGACTATCGGTATTTCCCGGAACCCGACCTCATGCCGCTCAAGATTCCGGAGGAGATGATCGAGGAGGTGCGGAAGCTCCTGCCCGAACTACCGGAGGCCCGCCGAAAAAGGTTCATTTCCCGGTATAACATCCGCCCTGAAGTTGCCGAGGTCATGGTTCACGAACGGGCATTTGCCGACTATTTCGAGGACCTCGCATCCCTGATTTCAAACAAATCGCTTGCCGCAAACTGGATGGCGACCGAGGTTCTCAGGGCGCTGAACGAGCTGGGCAGGGAGATTCAGGATTTCCCGATAACGCCCGAACAGCTGGCGGAATTGCTCAGGTTCCTTGAGAAAGGGCAGATAACCCACAACATCGCCAGAACCGTGTTTGACAAAATGGTAGGTGGCGAGGGAAGCGCCAGCGAGATCATAAAGCGTGAAGGCCTCATGCCCCTGTCCGACGAGTCGGAACTCCTTGCGCTTGTCGAGGAGGCCATGAACGCCAACCCTGAGATTGTGGAGAAGTATCGGAAAGGCAAGATTGGCGTCATCGGCGTCCTTGTGGGCTATGTGATGAAAAAGACGCGGGGCAAGGCCAACGCAAAACTGGTCAAAGAGATGCTTGAAAAGAAACTGAAGGAGTGAAAAGGAGAGGCCATGAAAATTTCATTCAGACTCAACGGCGAGGACGTTAGTGTCGAAGCCGAGCCGACCATGCGGCTCCTTGACGTCCTCCGTG
Organism: Caldifarciminota bacterium; assembly: GCA_027064565.1. Classification (GTDB taxonomy): domain Bacteria; phylum Hydrothermota; class Hydrothermia; order B15-G9; family B15-G9; genus WGAI01. The sequence continues at coordinate 1,083 of JAMOPK010000234.1, forward strand.
AGGATTTCGGCCTGATAGGCGTCAAAGAGGCGTGCGGGGAGGGCGAATGCGGCGCCTGTGCCGTGATATTGAACGGGCGTCTCGTCCACTCCTGCCTCGTGCCTGTCGGTGCAGTTGAAGGAGCTGACATACTCACGATCGAGGGTTACCGCGGCTCGAAGAAGCATCAGGTGCTCATGGAGGCGTTTGCCGAGGCCGGGGCTGTCCAGTGCGGGTTCTGCACACCGGGCTTCATCATGGCTATCGAGGCGTTGCTCAGGAGAAACCCGCATCCCAGCGATGACGAGATACGTGAGGCGATTTCGGGCAACCTGTGCAGATGCACTGGCTACGACATGATAGTCGATGCGGTGAAGCTCGCCGCAAAGAAGGGGGAAGGGTTATGGTAGAGTTCTACCGGCCATCAACGCTTCAGGACGCCCTGAAAATCAGGGCCGGCGAGAAGACGGTGGTGTTTGCAGGTGGCACCGATCTCATGGTCAGGGCAAGGGTCTGGTTCGGCGTGCCATCAAGGTTCGACCTCCCGATCCTCTACATCGGCAACCTCCCGGAACTGAAAGGCATAACCGTCGAAGGCAGAACGGTCAGGATCAGGGCCGCCACCAGCCTCACGGACATCGCGGAAGACGGGCGGACACCCGAACCCCTGCGCACAGCCGTCCTCTCGATGGCCGCACCTGCAATTCGCAACATGGGCACCATAGGCGGCAACATCTGCAACGCATCGCCTGCCGGTGACACCCTGCCGGTCCTCTACGCGTTCGACGCCGTTCTCACGCTTCAAAGCGCGGATTCTCAGCGGGAAGTCCTGATCAGCGAGTTCATAACCGGGCCGGGCAAAACCGCCCTCAGGGACGATGAGATCCTCACCGAAATCAGGTTCGATGTGCCGGACTATGACGTTTTCGTCTTCAGAAAAGTGGGGACACGAAAGGCAAATGCCCTGTCCAAGCTGTCGTTTTTCGGCATGTTGCAGTTCGACGGTGATGTCGTGGGCGATTTCCGTGCGTCATTCGGCGCCGTGGCGCCGACCGTGGTGCGTTCCCGTGAGCTTGAGGAGCGGATTATCGGGCTGAGCCGCAGCGATGCGAAGTCCAGGATTGACGAAC
>JAMOPK010000235.1 GCA_027064565.1 Caldifarciminota bacterium
GCCCACAAGGTCAAGCGCCTGCTGGGAACCATTCGTAAGGAGAACGTTTTCAGGTTCAGCGGGCACACCGTATTTTCGGACGGTCTCCGCAATCCATTCCTTGAGCGGCCTGAAGCCTTCAGTTGGGCCATACTGGAGGGCCTGCTGTCCTTCATTGACAAGCACGTATTCGCAGGCTTCCCGAAACTCCCTGATAGGAAAAAGCTCAGGCGCCGGGAGCCCACCGGCAAATGAGATCACAGTGGGGTCCTGAGCCACCTTCAAAATTTCACGGATTGCAGAGGGCTTAACTCTGCCCATCCTTTTAGCATACACTTTTTCCCAATCGGTGGTGTAGTGACCATTTAGTTTGTTTTCCATCTCGTTCCTCCCAATTAAATTGTCCGAGAGAGTTTATAAAGAATTTGTTTTGCAAAATCAACTATGGTTTTCGCCGTCTCGCTGTTTGTTCTCATCCAGGTCAAACGGTCTGATTGACCATTCCTGATAGGTTCGGGTCCTTTTTGTGCTACGAACCCGGAGTGAAGGTGTCCTTGAATCTCTGGTGTGAAAAAACTTGATGTGTGACAGTGGGATATAACCGCTTGTTAATCCCCATGCTGGGTCGAAGGACATCCAGTGCCCATCTAAGTATGCCTCCACCCACGCATGCGAATCGAACAAGTTGGATTGTTGTCCCTCCGCTGCTCCATTAGCTATCCGTGCTGGAATACCTATCGACCTCAACATTGCGGTTAGAAGTATCGCGTAGTCTTCGCAGTTGCCATACCCGCGTTTTAATATGGCGAATGAACTGGCTTTTTCCCTGTTTTCCGTGTAAGTCAAGTAGTTATGGACGTAATCAGTCAGTATCCTGGCTCTTTGGTAAGGATTTTTGGCGTCTCCTACGACCTGAAGGACATATTTTCGCAAGGAGGAGTTCCATTTTACGAATTTCCCCGAAGCGATGTCCTTGCGGGTAGGGGGTGTAGAATCTGCGAATCCAACTGATGTTCTGAGAAAAACATCAGTCTCTATGACTGCGGAGTCCGAAATATTGCTCCAACGGACGGTTAATCGACCACGATTGAGGGTTACTTTCCCATCGGGGACAATTTCTATCCCGGTTGAATCTACGGATTGTCTGAGGTCTGGGGCCGGCAACATGGCACTCATCAAAAACAGGCTATTCGAAAAGCTTTTTAATGTAACTTTGACCCGATATCTGTAGAGCCATGATTTCCGCCGCAGGGAAACCACAACCATTGCCCGACTTTTCAAGGCATTCTCATCTATTTCAAGTGTGTTATTCGAAGGAGAGGTATTCAGTGGCCAGTTAATGAAATTTAAATCATCATCAAGCAGCACAGTGATTTTCTGGTGTTTCGCCCACCTGATCTTTTTAAATGGCAGAAACACGTAAGTTGAATGTATGTTTTTAGGCAGAGGCGCTGTCATGTAGCTAAATTTCAGCGTAACAGTATCGCCATCAAACAACTGGCCTATATCGAAGGTAATTCTCCCACTGTCCCATTCTATGACGTCGTCCCCATCGATCAACCTGTGAATTTTTAGAGATGGTGAATAACTCCATGAGGTGAAGAATTGGCCATCTTCAAGGTCAGTGGCTTTCAATTTCACCTCACAGCGCAACTCGATTGTATCGAGCGACTTAACCCAAACCGTTTTGTTGAAACTTGTTACGATAAGCTTGCTGCTGACTATGAGTGGGATCAAGATCGTGAACATCTGTCTCTCCTTTCTTTGTCTTCCACAACTCGCTTTGCAACGATAGTTGTGCTTTTATAAACCCTTCATTGAAATCCGGTCAATGCTTCAGGGCTACTATCCGGACGAAAACGCCCTTTTGGCGCTTTCCAAATTGAGGAGTTAGCCGAACAGAGACATCTTGACATCAAGAGTCCTCCTCATTTGCTAGAAGCTCTAAGCTTTGGCAGTATCTTCTCATTGCAAAGATTTGGATAATTCGTTAAAATCCCGTGCCGACACAGGAGCAGGAAAATGAACATCATAGTTTGCATAAAACAGGTCCCTGACACTGCCGATGTGAAGGTGGATTTTGAAAAAGGCACGCTTATCCGTGAGGGCGTGGAGTCGATAATGAATCCATTTGATGCCTATGCTGTTGAGGAGGCTCTGAGGGTTCGGGAAAGGCTGAACGACGGGAGCCGCGTCATTGCCATTT
>JAMOPK010000236.1 GCA_027064565.1 Caldifarciminota bacterium
TTATCAAGCAATTTGATACCCTCCTTCCAGCTGTGATCCGGGGAAGGAGGGTAAAGCATTTCATATAGGATTTTAACTGAGCCAACGAATACCATTTCGTATAGATTTTTGATGAGTCAATTCGCGTATTTGACCGATGGCTCAAACCAATCTTATAATGAAAACATGGCTCTCTTAATACCTTACAAAGGAAAGTTCCCTCAAATCGAAGAAGATGCGTTTGTAGCGCCCAACGCCACTTTGATCGGGGATGTTGTCGTCAAAAAGGGCGCATCCATCTGGTATAATGCGGTTTTGCGGGGCGACTTAGAGCGGATCGAGATAGGCGAATACTCCAACATTCAGGACAACGTCGTGGTGCACGTGGAGCCGGGTGTCCCTGTCATCGTCGGTAACTACGTGACCGTTGGACATGCCGCCATCCTTCACGGATGTATCATTGAGGATTATGCCCTCATCGGGATGGGCGCCACCATCCTCGACCATGCCAGAATAGGGAAGGGGGCGGTGGTGGCTGCCGGCGCTGTTGTGCTTGTCCGTAAGGAAATTCCGCCGCTCAAACTTGTCGCAGGAATACCAGCGGAGATCAAGAAGGACCTGCCCGAATCGATTTTGGAAGAGGCGAAAAAGGCAGCCCTGAGATACTACGAATACGCTCGTGGTAACAAGGAGGGGCTGGAATCCATCGTGCTATGAACGTGAGAATACTGATACTCGCCGCCACGATTGTATTCGGCCGCAGTTATTTCAAGGAAATAAGATCCCTTATCGATGAGGGCGAACCGGAACAGGCTCTTCAGATAATCAACGCCAGACTGCCTGAAACCAGCGGGAAGAAGCGTCAGACGCTTCTTGAACTTGCGGTGATGGCGAGCATGAAGGCCGGGGATTGGGAAGGTGTGCTGAGCTACGGTAACGAGTTCGTTCGGGAGTTCCCCGATAGCAAGAAGGTCGGCGAGATAAGGTTCTTCATGGCAAAGGCTTACCTTGCAATGGGCCGCAAGGACGACGCCGCCGTCGAGATGCTTAAAGCTTACTCATCGCGAGGACCTTCATGGGTCAAAGATAGCAGTTATACCTACCTGTTCGGCATAGTGAACATCGAGACCAACCTGTTCAACAGCCTGATCTCCCGCGGATACCTCGACAAAAGGGTAACTCCGACGATGAAGGTGGCGGTGATCGTTCCGAGGAGCGGGCCGCTTGCGCCGCTCGGAGACGAGTTCATGCGCGGATTTCTTATGGCTGTGCCAGTGAACATTGAGCTGCAAGTGTTCGACACGCAGAGCGACACGGCCTACGCCTCACTTCTGGCCGATAGGCTCAGGGACAGCATTTTCTCTGTCGTCATTGGCCCCATCACCTCGATCTTTGCCCGAAAGATGTCACCGGTTTTCGACAGCGTGGCGCTCTTTGACCTCGTGCCGGCCGCAGCTGACCTGAGGTTAGGCGACATTGGCATGTTTGTCATCCCGTTCAACTATACCCTTAAGCTTGAGGTTGAAAAATTGGCTTCTTACGCCATGGATTCGCTTGGCGCAGACCGGTTTTTCATCCTGTATCCACCTGAGGCCCGATATGTTGCGGCGGCGTTCTACTTCAAACAGCTAATTGAATCACGGGACGGCATTGTTCTTGACGCCGTGAAGATCCCTGACGAGGGACTGCCATTCAGGGATGAGATGGAACTGATCCGCAGGATCGGAAAGGCGGAAAACAGCGTGGTTTTTGTGCCTTCGGGCAACCGTGGTATCTACTCCATGATGGGGCAGATGAAGTTTTACGATGTGAATCCGATAGTTCTGGGCTGTGATGGATGGCTTAACTGGCACAGAAAGAACGAACTCAACATCGTCATTGCGTCGCCTCCGCCCGGTGAGCCTGACGTGGATCGCGAGGCCATGATCAACAATTTCATGGAAATACACAAAGCGAGGCCATCCACGATCGCCATGGTCGGGTATGACGCTGGTGTGATAGTCACCAGATTGCTGAATCAGGGGCCGATCTCATCGCTTTCGGCATGGCAGAAAGCCGATTCCATCGGCATATTCCGTGGCGTTGCAGGTGACTATGTTTTGTCGAAAAGAAAGGATTTCATTAAACTTTATAGCTTCGGGCATATTGAACTATCAAAAGGAGGAAATCAATGGCAACCCAACGTTCAAGGAGAGTAAACAGCCGCAAAAGGACTTCCAGGACTCAAAAAGCGGGTGGAAAAAAGAAAACTTACACGAAAAAGCCCCGTGAGGTGTATCCAATTCCTAAAGGCCTTCCTTACGATGCTGTTAGTTATACGCTGTTTTTCGCTGGTTTGATACTGGCGCTCATCGGTTTTTACCTATTGTGGAAGGGCGACGATGTGGCTTCCGTGATAACCATGGTGGTCGGTTACGTGATTCTCATTCCGATAGCCCTTTACAGGCGCGGCAGGGACAAAAAGTCCGGGGAAGAATCTGCTTCACAATAGGTTCTGGGACTTCTTTTCCTTCAATTTTGCCCAATTTGCAGTTAGCAAGGGCGTATTATACGATTTTTAAAGGAGGTCAATAGAAATGCATTTGATCCTTGCAATTCAAATTCTGGGGTTCACTCCCCGGACGATTCACCAGATCGAGTATTTCAGCCATTCGGATAACGCTCCCCGCGAGATGGTGGCGCTTGAGGAGCCTGTTCTCCCGCTTCAGGAGCGGAAAACTGCGCTGACGCGCACTGTTTATGGGTTTCTGCCTTACTGGCAGCGTTCCCAATACGTTCACATCAGATGGGATTTGATAACGCATGTCGTGCCTTTCGGCGTCGAGATTAACGGCAGCGGGGACATCGTCAACTATCACGGCTGGCCGTCCTACTGGAGCGAGGTTATCGACAGCGCCCACGCACACGGCGTCCGCGTTCACCTTGCAGTGATCCTGTTCAACTCGGATGCGATCCATACGCTCATCACCAGCCCGACGAACACGGCGAATGCGATCGCTAACCTCCTGAATGCCGTCAATGCAGGCGGTGTTGAGGGGGTAAACATAGATTTTGAGATACCTCCTTCGAGTGACCGGGATGCGCTTACAGCCTTCATGCAGGCGCTTGCCGACACGTTTCACAACCACAACCTTGAGGTCACGATGGACCTGATGGCGGTTGATGATGCGTGGTCAGACAGATACGATCAGGCGGCGCTCGCCTCGTTTCTGGACGGACTGATGATAATGTCCTATGACTACTTCTATCCCGGCAGCGACCATGCCGGGCCGCCGTCGCCGCTCACAGGCTACACCTACAACTTCACCCGTTCGATGAACCACTATTCGTCAACAACCGGCCGTCCCGAGAAGATAATCATGGGAGTGCCTTACTACGGCTATGACTGGCCGACCGTGGATTCCACCAGAGGCTCTCGCACAAGAGGTCAGGCATCGGCGGTGTTCTACGCCTCGGCGGCGGTGAACGCATCGATTTACGGCAGGATCTGGGACTCTTTCTCTCAAACGCCGTGGTATCGATACAACAGCGACGGCTGGCATCAGTGCTGGTATGACGATGATTCCAGCCTGACGCTCAAGTATCAGGCTGTCAACTCCACCAGCGTTCAGGGCATCGGCATCTGGGCGCTGACCTACGACGGCACGCGTCCTGAGCTGTGGTATGCCCTCCTTGCCAATTTCGCCGAGCCGTGGGATGTGCCCGGAGAGGTCACCCACCTGAAGGCCGATCCGATACTCAATGGCAGGATCAGGCTCTCATGGACGCCTGTCGAGAACGCCGCAAGATACAGGGTTTACATGAGCACCGATGGAGAGAGCTATCAGCTCATTTCGACCGCTTACTCCACCATTTTGATGTTCGGCGGACTTGACACCAGCACGGTCTATTTCTACCGCATTCAGCCGGTCAATCCATGGCATGAAGGCGAACTGTCGGAAGTCGTGGCGGTCAGGCCTTCAGCAAGGACATTGCCGCAGGTGATGATGGTGAACGCCACATCCGACCCGAATGCGCTCATCCCCTATGCCCGCACCCTCGCCGAACGGAACCTCTATTTTGGCACGGTCAGCGAGGACGTGGTCGAGGACAGCGGCGTCGTTCTGGCATGGTATCGTGCGGTTGTGTGGGTCTCAGGCGATTCCGGCGATTCCACGCCCGTTATGACCCCGGCGGCAGAGGCCATCCTGAGCGACTTCGTCAGCTCCGGTGGAAACCTGCTGATCTCAGGCTCGAACGTTGCCAGCAGCCTTGTATCCTCCGGTGATCCAGCAGATTCCGCCTTCCTGCACGACGTCCTTGGCGTCGAGTTCGTCACCGATGATGCCACCGACGGCTATTCCTTTGAGGGCGTCCTGCCGCAGGTGGCCGGGACATACAATTTCGACGATGGGACGCATGGCCATTACGATGTTGCTGATCCCGATGGCGTTCGTGCTGTTGATGGGGCGCTCACGGCTTTTGTCTTCAGCGGGACGGATACGTCGGCCGTCGGAGTGGCCGGAGTCCTGCGCGGGGACAACGTGGTTTTCGTCACCGTTCCGCTTGAGACCGTTTACCCGGATGACTCCCTCAACCTGCTTCTGCACAGGATATTTGACATTTTCGGCGTCACGGCAGTCCATGAGTCCGATGAGGTTGCGGTCCCCGCTTCCCTTCTGAGACTGCCTTCCACCGTCATAAACGGTGAGCTGCGGCTCGTCCCCAACGTCAGGAAGCCCCTCAGCTTCCAGATCATGGATGCGTCCGGAAGGCTTATAGGCCGGGGATTCCTGTCTCACAGTTCCCCTGTGACGGTGCGCCTGCCGAAAAGCGGCGTTTACTTTGTCAGGGTAACCGACGGGCAAACTGAAGAGATAGACAGGGTTGTCAATGTTCGATAGACATCTTTTGATAACGGGGAGGCCCGGAGTCGGCAAAACGACGTTGATCAAGGATAGCGTCGAGTTTGCGCGCGGGTTGGGCCTCTCCGTCTATGGCTTTTACACCGAGGAGATCCGCCGCGAAGGCCAGCGGGTGGGGTTCCTGATAAAGGTTCTGCCCCGCGGCAAAAGCGGCCGGCTTGCCGGACTCGGCAAAGGCCCGGATGGCACATTTCAGCCATACGGCAGATACAAGGTCTATGTCAACCATTTCGAGGAACTTGTGATCGAGAACCTTGAACGGGCGCAGAAGAAGGCCGACCTCATTGCCATCGACGAGATCGGCGGAATGGAACTGCTCTCAAAGAAGTTCGGCCAGACCGTGAAGCGGTTGCTCAGGTCAAAGACCGTCCCGGTGCTTGCGACGATCCAGCTCAAAAAGGTTCACCTTGTCGAGAAATGGGACATCACGGACAACGTGCGGCTCCTTGAACTGCACGAGACCACCCGCAGAAGGGTTAAGATGGAGGTCAGGGACTGGATTGCGGCGATCGCCGGGCGACGGCGATTCAGATGACCCTGCCTTCCGGCGAGAAACGGAACCCTTCGGGCAGAAGCTCGCTGAGCTTTTTCACCTCAACCGAATCCCCGGTTGCCGAGATGACGTCCATGTCGTCTTCGGCAAATTCCAGCAGGACCTGGCGACAGGCGCCGCAGGGCCATGTGGGTTTCTCGGTCTCCGTGTAAATTGCGACCGCCCTGATGACACGTTCCCCTTCGGACACGGCCTTGAAAACCGCTACCCGCTCGGCGCAGATGGTCAACCCGTAGGACGAGTTCTCGACGTTGACCCCGGTGTAGATCCTGCCGCTTCCCGCAAGCACGGCGGCCCCGACCTTGAAGCCAGAGAACGGGGCATAGGCGTTTTTTCGCACTTCCTTTGCGGCCTCAATCAGCCTGCCAATGGTTCCGCTGTCCATATCTCATCCCTCCTGTTGTAGATAAGTTTAAACCTCCTGCCGTCTTCCAGCACAACGATGAAGGTCATTCGGTCGGGCTCGGCCGATGCCGGCAGCCATTCCCTGACGGTTAGCCGCCTGCCGTTGAGCTCCACGCTTACGGGATGGTCGCACCAGCTGCCGCCGGCGTAACACTCGACTTTGACCTCTAATCCTTTTTGAAAACGAGGAGCCATAGCCCGAACAGCATCAATCCGATGGAAATCCACTGGTTGACCGTCAGCGGAAGCCCGAAAAGGTAGGCTCCGGGATCGTAAGCCCTGAAAAAGTCATCGACGAACCTGACTAAGGGGCCGAGGATCATGTAAAGTCCGAAAAGCGCTCCGTCGTGGAGCTTAAACCTCCTGCGCACCCACAGCAGGATGAAGAATATCAACAGGTTGCCGAAGGATTCATAGAGCTGTGTCGGGTGGATTTTCTGGGGCCCGAACTCAGCAAAGGCGGGAGAGCCGGGTTTAAACGAGACGCCGAAAATCGAATTGGTCGGCTTTCCGTAGCAACAGCCGTTGAAAAAGCAGCCCCAGCGCCCGATGAACATGCCGAGGGCAAGGGCCGGAGCCGCCCAGTCAACCGCCTGCCAGAGCGGCAGGCCTTTCTTTTTGAGCAGTATCAGGCCTGTGACAAATGCGAAGACGAACCCGCCGAAAAAGACCATCCCCCCGCGCCAGATGGCAAATGCGAGGAGCGGATTGCTGGCAAATTCCGATGGATGGTAGAGGACGTAAAACACCCGTGCACCGATGATGGCCGCCACTACAATCCATGTGCCGATGTCGAAGATGTCGTCGGGGTTGTAGCCGTGCTTTTTCGCCTCATGTGCCACCCACAGGATGCCCACGATGAAGCCGGTCAGGACAAAGACTCCCCATGTCCTGATTTCCAGTGTGCCTATCCTGAACAGGATCGGATGCATATTGACCTCCTTACGCTTCTGTTCCGAGAGTTGAGGGTAATTTTAAGGTAAATCCGTGCACGGCGCCGATGGAGATGGCTTGAGAAAAAGAAAAGGCCCGATGGCGTTAACCTATCGGGCCTCGAAATCTGAATCTGCCAGTTGTTCAGGACTCGTTTTCCATCTCAGGGAACCTGAGCAGCGCGCCGATGTGGCCTATGTCCTGCATCAGCGACTTTTCGATCACGTGCTCCACGCTGGCGCCCTGTTCGATAGCCTCCTCGATGGCATCATCAATAATATCAACGACTTTCAGGGTCTTTGTGCCGCAGACCGGACATGTCTCCTCCCCGGTGCCGAGGAAGCCGCAGTTCGGGCATCTGACGCCGGGCACCTCGTAGCCGGTTTCCACGATGAGCGTCTGAACCTGATTGTGCATGAGCGCATCGAGCGTGTCCTTGAGGCCGGCGACGGCGAGTCTGCCCTCGGCCAGCCTGTTCTTAAGCTCCTCGACGAGCTTGCGCTCCTCCTCACGCTCAACGATCTCCTCGATCTTACGTGCCCTTCTGAGGATCACATCGATGCTGTCTGAAGGGTCAGCCTCAAATCGCCCCGCTATCTTCTGCCTGATCCTGAAGGGCAGGTATAGCATCAGCTGTCCTTCGAGTTTGCGTGGCTCACCGATGATCAAAAGGTCGTAATCTCTGAGCGAGAAGAGCATATCGATGACCTCACTCACACGCATGAAATGCTCTGCGAGGGCGTAGTCGTATTTTCTGCGCAGACGGGCCGGCGGGGATTTCAGCCTTGCCCTCAAGTTGATATCGACCAGTTTCTCGGCATCGACGATTGAACCCATAAACATCTCGTAAAAGCGCGCCTTCTTGTGGTCAACCACAACCACGAGGTAGCGTTTGTATTCGTCCAGCAGGAGGGTGAGGGGGCGGATCAGCGGTGAATAGTCGAAGACCAGCCGTTCCCTCAACGGACGGGGCAGATAATAGACCTGAAAGAGGTTTCTGTTGTGGGATGAAAACACCGCCACGCCCTTTATGAGGTAAGGCTCGGGGTCCTTGACGTCCACGATGAGCCTGTTCTCGACGAAGTCCTGAATCTTCTTCAGGTCCTGCCTGACTGATTCCTTCTGCCGCTCTGTCAGGTCGGATGATTCCAGTTCGGTGCGGGCCTTCTCTATCATTTCCCTTGTCCGTTCGACGAAATCGCCCCTATCCACGACTGTCGAGAGGTAGAAACTGGTGATGAGGTTCTTTCCGTCGGAAAATTCCCTGAGTTCCTTAAGCATATCGTAGGAAATCATCCTTGTTGCCATGCTTTGCCTCCTTGTTTGGTTTTGATGTGTTTTTAATAAAAAGTTATGCTCAATCAGTCAAGGGATTCCCCGGTGGAGTGGTATCAGTTCCCGCCGGTGCTCACCGACTCAAATATCGGCCGAACATCGATTTTCAGGCCTTTCCACTCGAACTTTCGAGGGGAGTCCACGGCGGCGTAAACCATTCCATTCTCAAGTCCGAACCTTCGACAGAATAGCCTGAGGTTTCTGAAATCCGTTCCCGCAAGCTCGCTTTTGTATTTCACCTCTATCGGGACGATCTTTCCGTCGTCGGTTACCCGAATGAAATCGACCTCATGACCGGCTGAATCGCGCCAGAAAAACCGATAATCGTTGACCGATATGACTGCGTTTTCCACGAGTTGGCCGATTTTGGCGTTCGGTGACAGCGCCCACGAAAATGAAGGGGAAGCCAGATAAAACTTTTTAAGTTTTTTCTCGGACGTGATCAGGTTTCGTGAGAAGTTGTAAAGTCTCTTAAGGATGAAAGATTCGGTGAGGTATTCAACGTAAGTGCTTGCAGTTTTGTTGGATATGCCCAATTCCCTTGCAAGCGACTGGAAATCGATCCTTATTCCCGGATGAGAGGCTATGATTTTTGTCATCCTGAAAAGAAGTTCCGGGTATTCCACGGAAAAGACCATCGGGATGTCCTCAAAAGCTATTTTCCGCACGATTGATAGGTAATACTCCCTCCGATTCTCGGCGCGCTCCATGTTGATGGTCTCTATGAACTGGCGGGACAGGAACCTCTCGAACTCGATCCTGAGTTGCCCGAAAAAGGCAGGTTTCATGTCCTTCAGGTGGTCTTTGCCGACAAATTCAAGGTATTCGTCGAAATGTAGTGGAGGCAGATAGAAGTTCCTTACGCGTCCGGCAAGGCTCTCACGTGTCTTTTTCCGCAGGAAAAGGGACATCGAGCCTGTGATAAAGAATTTCAGCTCAGGATACAGGTCGTAAAAGACTTTGAGCTGGTTCTGGAAATCCGGGAGTTTTTGAATCTCATCGAGAAAAACGAATGTTCGGGTCGCGCCTATGTCGATTCCTGTCTGCCGCGAGTAGGCCGAAAGCAGTTCCTCGATCCTCAACCGCTCCTCGTCGAAGGTGAAATAGAGGATTTTGAGCGGTTCCACACCTCTGTCGATCAGGTGGTTGATGAGCTGAAAGACGATTACGGTTTTTCCCGTCCTTCTCAATCCTGTCAGCTGGACGATGAACCTGTCGTCCAGTGCCTGCACGAGCCTTTCAAAAAGCCGCCTTTTCCGCGGATACGGGTATCTGAACCCCGGTTGCCAGTGCCTGTTGTAAATGCCCAATTCCATGATGCGAAAGTATAAAGTAGCGGCATGTGGCTTCCAATATTTTCAAAGAATATTGGAAACGCGTTTCCAATGTTTTTGAATTTTGAAGCCCCCGCTGAGCTGATCAATCAGCAGGGGCAAACGCGTTTTCTGAGTCCATCAGCTGATTTTTTCTATCCTGACAGCCGCAACTTTGAGTTCCGGTATCTTGGAGACCGGATCGAGGGCGTCGTTGGTCAGCATATTGGCGGCCGCTTCGGCGAAATGGAACGGGATGAACACCGAGCCCTCGTAAACCCTGTCGGATGCGATGGCTTTGATCTCAATCGAGCCCCTCCGTGATACCACACGGACGACCTCACCGTCCCTGATGCCCAATCTCCGCATGTCTTCGGGGTGCATCTCCATGTAAGGCCCTTCGACGTATTTCGGCAGTGCCTGAGTGCGGCGCGTCATGGACGTGGTGTGGAAGTGGTAGAGGATCCGGCCGGTGGAGAGCATGAATGGGTATTCGTCATCGGGCCACTCGGCCGGCGGGATGAAGTCCACGGGATGGAATTTGCCCAATCCATTGGGACGGTTGAACTTCTCCTTGTAGAGGAATTTCGTGCCGGGATGGTTGGGCGTCGGACAGGGCCACTGAATCTTCTCGCCGTTGATGATCCGCTCGTAGGTTATGCCGGCGTAAATCGGCACGACCTGGTTGATCTCGTCGATGATATCTTTGACGGAGCTGTAGCCCATCTCGTAGCCGAGCCGTCGGGCGATCTCCTGAACGATGACCCAATCCGGTTTGGCCTCTCCGGGCGGGTCGATAGCCTTCTGGACCCACAGCACGCGCCTTTCCGTGTTGGTGTAGGTGCCGTTTTTCTCGGCAAAGGAAGCCGCCGGCAGGAGGACATCCGCATATTGGGCGGTTTCCGTCAGGAAAATATCCTGAACGACAAGGAAATCAACCGCTTCCAGCGCTTCCCTGACGTGCGGGATGTTCGGGTCGGACACAACCGGGTTCTCACCCATGAAATACATGGCCCTGACTTTGCCCTCGGTTGCGGCATACATCATCTCGACTACCGTCAGGCCCGGCGTGTCGGACAGCTTTGCGCCCCAGAATTTTTCCAGCTTCGAGCGCCATTCCGGATCGGTGACCTTCTTGTAGCCCGGGAAGACGTCCGGCAGTGCGCCGACGTCGCACGCACCCTGAACGTTGTTCTGACCGCGCAGAGGATTGACGCCCGTGGATTCCCGCCCCACGTTCCCGGTCAGGAGTGCCATGTTGGCCAGTGACAGCACGTTATCCGTGCCCGTCACGTGCTGTGTGATGCCCATGGCATAGACGATCATGGCGTTTTTCGCGGAGCCGTAAAGTTTCGCCGCCTGAACGATTTTCTCCACCGGCACGCCTGTTATCTCGGACACCCTCTCAGGCGGATACTGCTCGATAACCCTGATGAATTCGTCGAATCCCTCGGTTCTGGACTCGATGAACTCGCGGTTCAAAAGCCCCTCTTTCCAGATGACGTGCATGAGTCCGTTGAACAGGGCGACGTCTGTGCCGTTGCGCTGCTGGAGCCAGACCGTGGCGTAGTTCACGAGGTCGATCCTGCGCGGATCGGCCACAATGAGCTTTGCCCCGTTGAACAGCACCGCGCGTTTGATGTAGGTTGCGGTCACCGGATGGGTCTCGGTGGTGTTCGACCCGGTTATGAAGATGACATCGGCGTTCAGGAACTCCTCGATGGAGTTTGTCATCGCGCCTGATCCGAAGGCCCGAACAAGCCCGGATATGGTCGAGGCATGGCAGAGGCGCGCACAGTGATCCACGTTGTTAGTGCCGATGACCGCACGCATGAATTTCTGGAAAACGAAGTTCTCCTCGTTGGTGCACTTGGCTGACGATAGCCCTGCGATGGCGTCAGGCCCGTATTTCGATTTGGTCTCCGAGAACTTTTCGGCGATGATGTCCAGAGCCTCATCCCATGAGACCTCGACGAATTTGCCGTTCCGTTTGACAAGCGGATGTTTCAGCCGATCCGGCGAGTTGACGAAATCGAGACCGAACCTGCCCTTGACGCATGTTGAACCTCGGTTGGGGATGTC
>JAMOPK010000237.1 GCA_027064565.1 Caldifarciminota bacterium
AGGGATGGACTCCCTGAACTCCCGAATCTCGTTCATGACGCGCTCGATGGACTGCGGCGTCTTCACCTTCTCAGCTGATGTTGCAAGGAATTTGAGCCGTTTCAACAGCCTGTGGATCGTTTTGGCGGCATCGATAAAGAGCACGATGGCGCCGGCCGGGTTCCCGCCCTGAGGTTCAAGGAAGCCAATCTCCTTACCCAGCGAGCCTTCAAAGTCCTCGTCCTCAAGGTATGCCTTGCCTGTCCAGTTGTAAATTCGGCCGTATTCGTCCACGTAACCACGCGGATGCCACTGCCCGTCGTCCATTTTTCTGAAGATGTAGCCATCCGGTTCGACCCGCCATGTGGCCTCATCCTCGCCCAATTCCGTCACATATCCGTCCGGATCCGACTTTGCAACTGCGATCCTGTGCTTCATCTCCGGGTCATTGATGACATACAACACACCGTTTCCGTCCATATAGCCAAATATCTCTCTGCCCGTTGACCCAACGGAATACACAAATGTCTCCTCGATCAAGTCCATTTTGAACATTTCAACTACCTCGTTGCGTTTTGCAGGGATAAAAAATCGGCGGAAATTATAAGTCCCTGTGCGATAAATGCCAAATCACACAGCCCCGCCCCTGATCCTGAAGGGCTATTTCAGGGAAGCGAGTTTCCTGATCGCCTCACACCTGTCAGCCGAGCCGAAGATGTAGCTTGCCGAGACCAGCACATCGACGCCGGCATCGACGGCCATCGGCGCGGTCCTGTCGTTTATCCCCCCGTCTATGGAAATCAGGTAATGGGCGCCTGTCTTTTTCCGCATCTCCACGAGCCATCTCACTTTAGGTAGCACCTCAGGCATAAATTTCTGGCCGGAAAAACCGGGATTCACGCTCATCACCAGCACGAGGTCGATCCGGGTGAGGTAAGGCTCTATCAGCTCGATGGGCGTCGGTGGACTCACAGAGATGCCGGCTTTTGCGCCGTGGGAACGGATCAGCTCGATGGTGCCTTCGACGTCCTTCTCCGCCTCGATGTGAAAGGTTATCCAGTCGGCCCCGGCTTTCACAAACCTGTCCACGTAGCGGGCCGGGTCAACGATCATCAGGTGGACGTCCAGCGGCAGGTCGGAAAGCCTGTTGACGGCATCGACGATGACAGGCCCGAAGGTCAGATTGGGCACAAAAACCCCATCCATCACATCCAGATGGAGCCAGTCCGCGCCGCAACGCTCCACGTCCCTGATCTCCGACTCAAGCTTTGCGAAATCCGCCGAAAGGATGGACGGCGATATTAAAATCGACATGATGACTTACCACGGTATGGGTTTTCCGGCATAATCGAAAAAGGTGCCGGTATCGGAAATCGTTTTGTGCGAAACCGTTTCTAAAATCATACCCGCGGAGTCGTAAGGGTCGAGAACGCCGCCGAAATCGGTCATCCTTGTCCGCATGACGCCCGGATGGACGAGGAAAACGGCTATGCCATAGGGCCGCAGGTCGAAAGCGAGCAGTCTCATGATCATGTTCAGAGCCGCTTTGCCCACGCGATACCCGAACCACGATGTCCCCATCACCTCGACCAGCTTCAGGGAGCCTAAGATCGAGCTTATGCTTACGATTTTTGGGCTGTTCCCGCGCCTGAGCCTGTCGATGAGCTTAAGCGTCAGCCTGAGCTGGCCGTAGGCGTTGACTTCAACCACGCGCCGAAGCAGATCGATGTCGATATCCGGAAATTCATGCCCTTTGTCGATTATCGCGGCGTTGTTTATCAGCATGTCGAGGCTTTCGGAAGGCAGCCAATCAGCAAAGGCTTTCACCGATTCATCGTCGGTCAAATCGAGCTGATGGACGAACAATTCCCCGCTCCCTGTCCCTTCCAGCTGGCGGATCACGGGGATGTTTTTCGGATTGCGGACCCCGGCGAACACCGTGTCGCCGTTCTCAAGCAGTCTTCTGACGAAACCAAGCCCGAGTCCACGGTTAGCCCCGGTAACAACGACTTTCATGGTCTGCCACCCATCGTGAGGGCAAGGACGGCCTTTGCAGTGTGGAGCCTGTTTTCCGCCTCATCGTAGATGATGGAATGCGGGCCGTCCAGAAGCTCGTCCTCGATCTCTTTGCCGCGGTCGGCAGGCAGGGCGTGCATTATCTTCGCATCCGGTTTCGCCAGCGAGAACAG
>JAMOPK010000238.1 GCA_027064565.1 Caldifarciminota bacterium
GCAGCAGGATTTTGAACTCATCAAAAAGGTTCTTGAGGAGTAAGATGGCTATTTTGAACGGGGATTTAAGGGTCAAAATAGGGAAAAGGAGCTATCTGATCGCCGGGGACAACGGGATAATCATTACGGTGAGCATCCCCGGGGGCAGTATCAGGTTACAGCTGACTTCCATCGATGCCAATTTCGTCTATTTCAGGCTGGTGAAGAAAGGGTTGATGAGCATCCTTCCTGAAAGCATCGTCATCAAGAAAATGCGAGCCGTGGGATTCAATGCCCTCTCACAGGGGAAAGGCACCATAAGGATTCCCCTGCGGGATTTCATGCCGGCTCACACGTGGCAGGTCGAGGGCAAACTCAGGATTCGTTAAGCCTGTCCACTATATCGAGCAGCTCAATGATGTCATTCAGTTCGTAATCCGCACCGGATTTAACCGTCCCGAAGGTGTCGCCGTATCTGGCAAACGCCGTCATCATGCCCAACTTGGCGGCGCCGGTGATGTCCCTTTCCGGCCAATCGCCGACCATCAGGGTCTCAGACGGCTGAGTGCCCAATTTCTCCAGTGCGAACCTGAAAGGCGCCGGTGACGGCTTGCGTTCCCCGGTATCGTCGAAGGTCACTACAACCTTGAAGAAGTGAAGTAACCCCACCTGCGCGAGCCTCGTCCATGCCTGCAAACGTGGGGCGTCGGACACAACGGCAAGGGTGAGCCCACGTTTGAGCAGTTCCATCAGCGTGTATCTCACATGCGGATAGAGGACGAGGTTGGCCTCTTTCGCTTTGCGGTAGGCCACGATACCGGCGGCAAGAACCCGGTAGTCGATCGAGCCAAAGGTCTCCTCAAGGAACTTGTCAAACACGTTCTGGAACTCGATGCCGTATTTGTCATAGACCTTGAAGATGCCCTTGTAAACCTCCTCGACACTCATCGGGAGTCCGGCGTCCACCATCGCCTCGGCGGCAAGCCTGACCGAGGCCTCCTTCATGCGCATGAAATCCACCAGTGTGTTGTCAAGGTCAAAGATGATCGCTTTAATCATGATGTCGGTTATTATAAGGCCTTGAAAGACAAAGAAAATCGTCGAACAGGGTTGGTGGGCGGGCGTTCCGCCCGCCCGATATGTTTACTCAAGCTCCCGCTCTTTTTCGGAGAACTTGATGCCGAGCGACTCAAGCTCCTCAAGGACGGGGTTGTAAATCTCAGGATGCACGGGAATCTGGACGCCCCTCAGGGTTATCCTGCCTTCAAGAATCAGCCTCACCCCGATGGCGGCCGGAAGACCGACTGTCCTCGCCACCGACGTGTCGCCGTGAGGGATACCGTAATCGATGAGCGTGGATATGATCTCCTTCTTTCTGCCGTCCGGATACTCCACGAAGAAGTGGTGCTGCATAAGGTCAACATCCACCTCTCCGGGCTCATACCTGAGCTTTTCGAGCATGAGCTGGACGAGCGCATCGAGGTTCGATCCCTTTTCAAGGCCTATCACCCTATCGCTGAACAGGCCAAGCCATTCCAGTTTTCTCACAACCGTAGAATACGGCTCGGTGCCGAGGTATTCGGCGACCGCCTTCACAAGATCGGCATCGGGCGAAGCCCCCACTATTTCGGCCATCAACTGCCTATAAGTCGTCTTGCTCAGGTCTTTCTCGGTAACATCAAGCAGTTTCAGGTCGGCGATCCGTTTCATGGTCTCCGACCAGCCGATGTATCTCAACGTCCCACGATACATGGTTCTGGTCTCAGGGATGTCGTAAAGCTCGATGTAAGGCAGGGAGTTACGGTTGGGATAGTTCTCCAACCAGCCGAACCCTTCGACATAGTGGAATTTGTAATGTGCGAAAAGCTCCTCACCGGGGACGTCAACGATCTCGCCGTCGATCATGAACTTAGCGGAGTTTCTCGATGCAAGTAGGACGCCTCTTGGCGACCATGAGAACTTGTAGCCGAATGGGTTGTTGTTGGCCTGAGGCGAAGGCAGGGCTCCGCAAAGCGACAGGAATCCCGTTATCTTTCCGCCCTCTTTGTGAACCTCATCTATCACCTTTTTGGCCGACATGTGGTCGATTCCGGGATCGAGTCCGAGCTCATTGAGCAGAATGATGTCCGCCTCAACCGCCTGATCGTGCAGTTTTTTCATGTCCTCGCTGACGTAAGACGTA
>JAMOPK010000239.1 GCA_027064565.1 Caldifarciminota bacterium
TTCCTCATCGGGGTGGAGGCACATCGAGCGCGCATCTTCGGGTTTCATGTCCGAATGCACGAAGTTGGCGAAATACGGCACGCCGAACTTGGCCGTCATCTCCCATAACGGCTTGAGCTTGTCGTTGCTCCAATCGAAGTCCTTGGTAATGTTGTAAGTTGGAATTGGGAAAGTATTGTGAACCAAAATCTGGTCGGCAAGGAATGTCTCGGAATCGGTCGAAAAGTCATAGACCATCCCGTTTGTGGCCTTGATTGGCTCTATCGATTTGACTTTCAGGAAGATAAGATCGGATTCGACGAGTTCCTTCAAAGTCTGCGGCACAGCGATGCCCATCCGCTCAGCGTCCTCGATGGTCCTCCGGGCGATGTCGCGGGACACGCTCTTTTGATGATGGACGCCGTATCTGGCCATTATGCGGGATGCGGTGTTTTGATAGGTTCTGCCCATTGAATCCGAATAGGTCGGCTCAAGTTTCAGCATCTCCTCGATGACGCCAGAAAGGCCGGACTCCTCAAATGGGATTTTCCCGATGGTGTAATGGTCATGACCTTCAAGCTCGGCGTCCCAGAGGTTGACACGATACACCTTCCGTCGAGGGGTCTTCATGTATTCGGTCAGTGTGTGGGCTATGTCCAACTGTTTCAGGAGGGTTGAAACGCCGTAGGCTATAAACGGCGAGATCGTGGAGACGAAGATCGCATTGCCCTTCTGATAGGCATCTCCGTTGAAGTAGCCACGCAGGAACGCCTTTTTCAACTCGTCGTTGACCTCGAACACGAGGTTGGGGATGCGCCTCCGATCGCCGTTTTCGATGCCGAAGACTTCAAGCATGATCCTGCGCACAAGTTTTGAATGGATGCGGACTTCGGCAAGGTTGCGTTCGGGTATCTCCCTGATGGTCGCCCTGATCGAGCGCCCGAAGACGGATTTCGCCAGTTCCACGATGTAATCGGCAAGTTCGCGCTCTTTGGTCAGGTTGAAGCCGAGCGAGATACCACCGTATCTGCCTTTTTCCGCTGACCCTTCGGCCACATAGTAGCCCAAAAATTCCATAAGCTGCTCGTTCACCTGTATTTCGACGGGTATCCTGATGTTTGACCCTGCAAGCCCGATTTTTGCTTTCGAGAAATCGAATTCATCCAAACGATCGGCGATGTGTGCCAGCGGGATGGCGCTGACCTTGTAACGGATGGTCTTTTTGCCCCTCGATATTCTGGTCTCTTTGAAAAGTCTGCCGTCCGTCGTTCTGAGTCCGTAGAGGTAAAGCCCTCTGGCGCTGCGCCTGGCGAACTCACGGGCAAGGTTAATGGTCTTCGGGGCTTCGGATTCAAACTTAAGATGCTTGGGCGCAATGAGATAATCGCCTATCTTCAGTTCCGACACTTTAAGCGGCTTGACCTCACCCTCTCTGACCACAAGCACCGAATGGGACGGCGTTACTTTGATGTTAAATCCACCTGCCGCAGTGATTTTCAGGAGATCATCCTGCGGATGCCTGACCACATAGTTGACCTTATGCCATCCGATTTTGCCGTTTTTGACCCCGATCGTTTCGATGTCCATCGACGAGGTGTCGAGCACTTCGGCGTCGTTGTCTTCTATGCGGCGGATTTGCGTCGGATCGGCCGATTCGATGAGCCGGTCGATGTATTCGCCGATGCGGACGAGTTTGATGCGCCCGTTTTCACGAACAAGCGTGAACGAGTTATAATCGACGCTGAAAATTCTCGACTTAGCGTCGCCTTCCATCATGACTTCGGCGAACGCGCGGTTCAGCATGTCCATCTCTTCCTGAAATTCGTCGTAGGTCTCAGGCATCTCCTTGCCGCCGATGATCACATGTTTGCCCTTGTAAAGCGGCGAAACCGTGAGGTCGAGCGTGATGTTGGTGAACGGCGTGTTGTGGAAGACCACGAGGCCGGCTCCACCGATGAAGTTTTCAGTCGGCGCCTCGACCGAGATGTCGTATTCCCATTCGTGGTCGTATTCGTAGTCAGAGATTTCATAGACCGGGACGCCGGCGAGGTCGCCTCTGGCGAACTCCAGCTCCCGTTTTGGCGATGGGTAAATCAGCAGGATGTGGACATTTGTGCGTTTGTCCCTTCGGGTGAGCCTGACCCGCCATCCGAGCGAGACCGCAAGCAGCGACACACCGGC
>JAMOPK010000240.1 GCA_027064565.1 Caldifarciminota bacterium
CTTCAACAACGATGGCCACTCCGATGCCGTGGTCGGTGCTTATGCCCACAATGTCGGGGCAAGCTGTTGTAATGGTGGCGTTTATATCTATTACGGCAGCACTCAGCCCGACCGGTTCCCCGATCTGATGTTGATAGGTGAAAACGAGTTCGATGAGTTTGGCTATTCGGTGTCATCGGGCGACGTCAACGGCGACGGCATTGTCGATCTAATAGTCGATGCTTACGGGTTCCTGAGCAACAGGGGAGCGGCCTACGTGTTCACCGGCAGCTCCGATCCGGACACGATTTACGATTCGAGGGTGATGGGCGAAAGGTCATCCGACAACTGGATGAGCACGGCCTACGCCGGGGACGTGAACGGAGACGGGTATGGCGATTACGTGGTCGGCGGCGTCGGATACGATGCGGGTGGGACCTCCGACGTTGGGGTGATCTATGTGTTTGCCGGCTCGCCGATAGCCATCCATGAGGACCCGGTCACTCCGCCGAAGGTCCGGAATGGAACCCTGGTGGTAAATGACATGATAGCCCTCCCTGCCGACCCCGGCCGTGTCCTCGTGATCTCGGCGGATGGAAGGATCATCAGGGAGTTCTCCAAGCCCCACGGAACGATGAAATTGCCTGCTGGCGACCTCAAACCCGGGCTGTATTTCATCAGGGTGGGGGGAAAGACGATGAAGTTCATCAAAATGCCCGAATGATGTGATTATCGGCGAGAATCCTGCAACATCTCAGGTAAGAGGTTGCTTCCCTTTTATCAAGCCGTGCATCAAGGGACCAAAACAATCCCTTCGGGACACTTGCACAACAGACTTGCCGCATTGGGGACAGATGAGACATATGGGATCACAGTGGGCATGGACCATGCATTCATTTACAAGCGCTACAAGGCACTTGATCTCAGCCAGATGCTTGTGAATGTGCATTTTGATCTTGCAATTGGGGCAGATTGTTTTTTATCGAAAATCGAAGATGATTTTTATTTTGACCTCCTGGTGGGAGGCAATTTATCCTGACAGGAGGTTTAAATTTTAACAAAACGGCAAATAGCCCCGTCACAATTTGCTCATTGCGTAGAAGCCCGATATAATAGGTCATTCTTATTCAATCCCTATTGTCCACAGATGATCAATTTTTTGCGTAACAGGAGGTTAACATGGGGATCAGAATAGCAGGGATAGGGCGTTATGTGCCCGAGAAAGTCCTTACCAACCATGACCTTGAAAAGATGGTGGAGACATCGGATCAGTGGATCCGGGAGAGGACGGGGATAGTCGAGCGCCACATAGCGGCTCCCGATGAAGCGACTTCTGACTTGGCTTACAAAGCCGCTCTGGACGCCCTCAACAGGGCAGGTGTGTCGCCGGAGGAATTGGACATGGTCTTTGTGGCTTCCGCATCACCCGATATGCTTTTCCCAGCCACCGGCTGCATCGTTCAATCCAAACTCGGCGCTAAAAATGCTGGCTGTTTCGATATTGAAGCAGCCTGTCCCGGCTTCGTTTATGGGCTTGAACTGGCAAGGGGGTTTCTGAGCTTACCACATTACAGCAAAATCCTCGTTATAGGTGCAGAGACGCTTTCAAGGCTTGTTGATTGGACAGACAGGAACACATGCGTGCTGTTTGGAGATGGCGCAGGTGCCGCCGTGCTAATTAAGGATGATTCGGATAGGGGTATCCTTGCCTCGTATCTTGGTGGCGACGGTTCATTAGGCAAGCTGTTATATCTACCAGCTGGCTGCTCAAGAATGCCGGCTTCCCATGAGACTGTTGATAATAGGTTGCACTACATCAAGATGAAGGGGCGCGAGGTCTTCAAACACGCGGTGGTTCAGATGCGGTCCTCAGCATTGAAAGCGCTGGAGAGGGCGGGTTTGACCCCGGACGACGTTGACTGGCTTGTCCCGCATCAGGCGAACATAAGGATTATCGAGGCCACTTACGAGCGTCTCGGACTGCCCCGTGAAAAGGTTTACATCAACATCGACAGATACGGCAACACAAGCTCCGCTTCCATCCCGATTGCGCTTGCGGAAATGGACGAAAAGGGCCTGCTCAAGCCCGGTCAGATAGTCGTGACCGTGTCCTTTGGAGCGGGGTTCATCTACGGCGCCAACGTGATAAGGTGGTGACATGAAGGCAGAGGCAGGG
>JAMOPK010000241.1 GCA_027064565.1 Caldifarciminota bacterium
AGGCCGGAAAATGCGCCCGAAGGGGCACCTGAAAGCTGTCTCGACCCGTGTCCTGTGAGGGAGACATGTCCCTATGATGTCCACAAAATCTATCTGAACATGGAAAACAGGGGCTGGCCGGTGAACGCCATAACGAACGACCTCAGTTATGAGGGCAGACTGCGGGCGCTGCGGGAGTCGAATTACGGCAAATGCGTTTTCCACTCAGACAATGATGTCGTTGACCATCAGGTTGTTAACATCGAATTCGAGAACGGTGCCACAGTGGCGATGACCATGAACGGCCACGGCTTCGAGGAGTCCCGAACCATGCGCTACGACGGCCCTGAAGGGACGCTCAGGGGCAAATTCGACTATCGACATGGCGTCATTGAGATTCATCCGCATTTCTGGGGCAAATCGCCCATCAAGGTTGATGTCCCTCCGTCAGAAAGCGGGCATGGCGGCGGTGATTTCGGCATGGTCAGGGGCTTTTTGAGGGCAGTTCGGGGATTGGAGCCGCCCCTCACATCCGCGACGAACTCCCTTGAAAGCCATTTCATGGCCTTTGCAGCCGAGGAGTCGCGGTTGACCGGCCGTGTGGTGGAGATGGAAAATTACAGGTCGGAAATCATGCGAAAGGCGGAGGAGATCGTCAGGGAATGGACTGGAAGACGGAGGTGATCCGCAGGCTTTACAGGATATGGACATCGACTTTGAGATTCACGAAGATTGGGGCACTGCCTGAGCCGCCAGCCGTCATCGTGACGTGGCATCGCAAGCTGTGGGGCGCCGTTTACGCCTACGTCGGCCACGATGCAGTTGGACTCGCCTCAAAACACAGGGATGCTGAACCGATTGCCGCCATCCTCAGGGACTTCGGGCTGGGTGTTGTGCGTGGCTCGACCACGCGAGGCAGCGTATCCGGTAGCCTTGGGCTGGTCAGGGCGTTGAGAAGGAAAAAGCTGGTGGCAATCACGCCCGACGGCCCGAAAGGCCCGGCAGGCAGGTTCCAGAAAGGCGCGTGGGCGTTGGCCAAGATGCTCAGAGTGCCGCTGGTTTACACCGGTGTCGGCTATGTCAATTTCGTCAGGTTCAATTCGTGGGATAGGTTCGAGCTTCCGTTGCCTTTCTCAAAAGTATTTGTGGTTTTCCATGTGGCGCCTCCGCCGGAGTCACCTGAAGCAGCGGGCGTTATACTTAACCGGGTGACCGAGAAGGCTGAACAGCTTGCATGGAGGTGGAAACTGCATGTTCAAAGTTGATTTCTCACGGATAAAAGGTCAGGAATCGGCGCTCAGGACGCTGAGTCGGACGGTTTTGTCGGGGGACTATGCACCGCTTTACCTCTTTGTCGGGCCGTCCGGGGTGGGCAAGGCCACTGCGGCGCTGGAGTTCGCAAAGGCCGCCAATTGCCGCTCGAAAACCGTTCGGCCGTGCGGCAAATGCCAGCAGTGCCACAAGATCGAGCGGTTCGTGCACCCGGATGTTATCTTCCTTATGCCGGGCAAACCGGAGGAGATCGCGAGGCTGGAGCGCAGGCCCGGTGAAGTCAGGCCCGAAGGCCTCAACATGGGCCGGGAGATTTCCATAAAGCAGGTTCGGGAGCTTCAATATGAGCTTTCAAAGCCGCCGGTTGAGGCAAGGCGGCGGTTTGTCATCATCCTTAACGGCGAGAACCTTAGCCTTGAGGCCCAGAACAGCTTTCTCAAGACCCTTGAAGAGCCGCCGTCCAGCACCACCTTCGTTATGGTGTCCTCGAATCCTGAGCTGATCCTGCCGACCATCAGGTCAAGGGCACGCCAGATCAAGTTCAACCCGCTCAAATTCGATGATTTTGCCCCGTTTTTTGACATCGAACCGGAGCAGCTGAAAGTTTTGTGGCATATCTCAGGCGGGAGCGTCGGGATGGCAAGGACGCTGATGGAAAACAACCTGCTGGAACTCCGAAAGCCCATCATCGAGGTCATGTCATCGAGGGACATCAACCTGCTGATGGAGTTGAGCGGGAGCTTCACGTCGTCGCGCAACGCGGCGTTCGATTTCGTCCTGATGTTCGGGATGCTCTTGAGGGATATCCTGTTAGCCAGAGAAGGCATGGACGACTTGATTTCCAACGTCGATCTCAAAGACCAGATACAGGCTGCCTCGCGGGTCATCAGCTGGAAGGCCAT
>JAMOPK010000242.1 GCA_027064565.1 Caldifarciminota bacterium
CGGAATTGTGGTCACTCCAAACGGAAAACTGATCATGAGCGGATTCATATCCGGCAAGATTGTGGAATACGACATCAAGACCGGCAACCATAGGGTGCTCAAAAAGGGTCTCAAGACGCCTGCTGACATATCGCTTTCCGCTTCCGGGACAAAGCTATACATCCCTCTCCTTCAGGAGGGGAAAGTCATTGAGATGCCGGTCTCACACTGAAACTCCTGCCCCTCCCCGAAAGGCAATTGAAAGGGGAGGGGTTATTTCTTCTGGATAATTATCCCCAGAACTATCAACGCCAATCCGACCACTGTGGTGGGCAGTATCCTTTCGCCCAGCACCCTGTTTATGAAAACGAGGGAAATAAAGGGCGACAGGTAAATCAGGTTGGCCACAGGTGCCTGCCTTTCAGCCAGTTCGAGAGCTCGGAGCCACAGGAAAAAGGTGATTCCCATCTCAAAGATGCCGATGTAGATGCTGCCGATTATCCCCGTAGCCGGCACCGAAAACGGATGGGCGAATACCAACGCCACCGCCGCAACCAGCACGGTTCCGACGACGAAATTGGCGAAAAGCTTTACCTCAGGCTCCCTGTCATCTTTGAGGTTCAATATCCAGTAGGCGGACCAGATGAAAGCGCTCGAGATCGCAAGGACTATACCCCACGGAGAGATCGACACATTCGAGAATTTGCGCCCCATAGAAACCACAACAACCCCGATGAAGCTGATCAGAAGTGCGATTATGCCACGTGTGGTCAGTCCGGTCTTCAGGAAAACCGCACTCAGGAGGACAAGTGCGATCGGCCACGTGTAGTTGAGTGGCTGAGCGATCTGAGCCGGCAACAGGGAATAGGCCTTGAAAAGGACGAGGTAATAGAGAAACGGGTTGAGGAACCCCATGAGGAGCGAGGATCTGAGATGCCTGCCGGAGAATTTCAGGCGGCTCAGTTTCCCCTGAACGGCCGTCATCGTCATCAGAACCAGCGTGGAGGAAATCGAAGCCCAGAAGAGCATGTCGATGAAATCGGTGACCCGAAGCGTGAGTTTGAAAGCAGTTGCCACAGTTGACCAGAACAGGACTGCCAGAACCGCAAAGAGGTAGGCTTTCGGCTGGGATTTATGCTCCCCCATCACCTGACGATTTCTATCTTTTCGATGACATCTCCCACTCTGAGCCTGTCAACCACATCCATGCCTTTGATCACCTGACCGAAAACGCAATATCTGCCGTCAAGCCTCGGGACATCGTTAAGGACGATGTAAAACTGGGAGCTTGCAGAATTTGGATCGGAGGCTCTTGCCATTCCCACGGCGCCCCTGATATGATGCAGGGTGGTGTCTATCTCAAGCGGGATGGTGTATCCTGCATCGCCCTTCCCGTTGCCCAGCGGGTCGCCGCCCTGAATCACGAACCCCGGCACATATCTGTGAAATTTCAGGCTGTCATAAAATCCCAACTCCGCAAGTCTTATGAAGTTTTTGACCGTGACCGGCACTTTGTCGCCGTAAAGCTGGATCAGGATGTCGCCCCTGTTGGTGTGGATCAGGGCCTTTTCGTATCCGGTGACCATGAAGTCGAAATCCTTGAATTTTTGGGCGATCTCGATCCTCTTTTCAGGAGGGTCAGACGGCTTTATGAGCCGTTCAAGCCCTTCTATTCTGACGGGCTGGTAGCTCGCCGAAGGTTTGGGCGCAGGCTTTTTCTGTTGCCCGCCCCTGCAACCTGCCAGAACCACTGAAATGAACAGAGCAACGTATAGCTTTTTCATCTCACACCTCCGATGGATTTATGGCCCGGCCTTTGTTTTGTCCCTGCTCACACAGGCGTAAGCGTTATGATTGTGGATGCTTTCAAAACTCGTCACGGATACCCGATACCATGTGACAAGGTCGTTTTCGTCCAATTTCAGAGCAACTTCCCTGACAACGTCCTCGACGAACCTTGGCGTGTCGTAGGCGTGCTCGGTGATGAATTTCTCATCCTCCCGCTTTAGCAGCGAGTAAAGCGGTGCACTGGCCGACGATTCTGCTATATCGATCAGGTCTTCGATCCAGATCAGGCCTGCCATCCGCACCTCGATTTTGACGTTGGCACGCTGGTTGTGGGCGCCCCGGTCGGAAATCTCTTTGGAGCAGGGGCATAGGGTGTGGACA
>JAMOPK010000243.1 GCA_027064565.1 Caldifarciminota bacterium
GCGCTTGAATTCCTTTGCGGCATCAGCGATAGCGCCACCGAAGCGTGGGCCGATAGTGAGCAGTCCGGATGCGAGCGACGATATGATGTCCTTACCTGCCCTTGCAGCGACGATGGCGTTGTGTGCGCCGCTGACCGCCGGACCGTGGTCGGCCGTTATCACAAGCGCAAGCTCGATGAACTTGCGGGCATATTCCGGAAGCTCCTTCTTGAACCAGAGCAGTCCGATGACGCCGCCTATGCCGTAATTCTTCTCAATGACCTCGCTGATGGGCACGCCTGCGTAAAGCAGTTCCTCGCCGCTGTCGTCGGAAATGGTGCAGATGAACTCTTTAGGCTTGCGGATGAGTCCCTTCTTGAGCGCATCGGCATAATCCATCGGCACCTTCGGGGGCTCAAATTCCTCGATCTCAGGTATCTCGCCCTTTGCCTTCAGGTCCTCGAAGACCTCCCGAATCTTCTCGCCGAGGTCGTCAAAGGAGTCAGGGACGATGGCGCCGGCCTCACGGAGCGCCTGATTCTTGGCGTCAGCTGTCTCGCTGGCCGATGTGGCCATTGCACCAGCATGGCCGAACTGCACCTCGGTCGGGAAGACCTTTGCGGATGTGCCCGTGACCCACGCAACAAGCGGTTTCGTGATCTTGCCGGCCTTCAACGCCTCGACAACCTCATACTCCTTGGTTCCGCCCACCTCGCCGAGCATCACCAGCATCTTGATGTCCGGGTTGGCCTCATATCTCAGCAGGTGGTCCAGGAGGGTGGAGCCGGGGTAGCGGTCGCCGCCGATGGCAATGCCTTCAAATGCGCCGTTTGAATTGCGGAACACGATGTTGAACATCTCGTTGAGCATTCCGCCTGAGACGGTGACCAATCCGACCGAGCCGGGGCGGTAGAGCTTGAGCATCAACAGGTTTTCGATCGAGCCGCCGGTGTTTCCGATCCTGAATGCGCCTGCGCGGAGTCCGCCGACGGTGGCCGGGCCGATGATCCACTTGCCCAATTTTTTGGCAAGGGCGGCAAGCTCACGCTCGAACCGTTCAGGGATACCTTCGGCGATAACCGCGATGGTGCGGATGGTATCGTAGAAAAGCGCCTCTTTGGTCACATCGTAGGCCGACCTGAAGGATGCGAAGTTGATGAGGACGTCGGCATGTGGCTTGTGCTCAACGGCGTCCTTGAGCGTCGGGTAAATCGGAATGAGAATCTCGCGGGTGCCGAAAAACACCTTCAGATAGCCCTCTCTGCCCGGTGAGACCACCGCGGCCACCGAGGGCTTCTCGCGGCGCGAAATGTAATCGAAATCCAGCATCCGCTGGATGGCTTTTCTCTGCTCATTGTAGATTATCGCCTGAGTGTCCCTGTCAAACAAAATGTAATCGGGTTTTTTCGTTTTCATGCCGCCTGCTCCTGTGTTTGTCCCTCACCCTCAAGGGCCATCCTGACGATGCGGGTCATGTGAAGCTCAGGGCCATAGACCTCGATGGGCACCCCGATCTCCTCGCCCACTTTCCGCATCAGTTCGAGTCCCTCTTTGTAGTTCGGGCCGCCGCGTCGGACGTAAATCTTCACCTTGTTTTCCCTGAGCTTGTCTGCGTATTCCCTGAGCGCCATGATGATGCCTTTGAACGTCTTGGCGACATCCGTGAAGTTTGCGATGCCTCCGCCGATTATGAGGATTTTGCCCCTCGGATCAGGCTCACGGGTCATCAGGTCAAGGATGGTCTTGGCATATTCGTAAGTAAATTGGGTTGAGGGGTTTCCGCTGTATTCGCCGTAGTTGGCAAGCTCATTGGCGTAGCCGAGGTCGGCGATGGTGTCGGTGTAAATCACGCTGGCGCCGCCGCCCGCCACCATCGTCCATACCCTGCCCTTAGGGTTCAGGATGGTCAGCTTCAGGCTCGCACCGGTCTTTTCGTCCAGTTCCTTGATGTATTTCTCCTCAGGCGTGAGTTCGCGGCCGAAGGGTGCCGGAAATTCGATGTCGCCCCATTTCTTGGCCGCCCAGTATTCGGCACAGTCGTCGAGGCGGGCAACGAGGTCGAGGGGGACGATCTCACCAGAGTCCGTCACAGCGAATGGATTAATCTCCAGAAATGCAAAGAACAGGTCGCGATAGACCTTGTAGAGCGCCCGAATGAACCGCTCGATGCGATCAAGCTCTTCGCCTTCAAGCTGTTTCGATAACGGGGTGCGGATGTCGATGTTATCGATGTCCTCAAGCACGGGCACGTCGATCTGGATCACTTTGTCCCAGTTCGCCTCGATGTCAACGCCGCCGGCGGTGGAAAAGTAGATGTGATCAGCGTCGCGGTCGTCCTTGATGGCAACGTAGTATTCCTTTTCGTGGGGGATGAACGGCTCCACAAGGAAATGGGTCAGCTTGCCCTTCACCTTCCCGATCTGGACCTCTTTGCCCATGTGCTCGTCGATCCATTTCTTCGCTTCGTCGAACGTGGCATTCAGGAGAACCAATCCGTGTTTGCCCCGTTTCCCGAACAGCTGGTCAGGTTTCACCACAAGCCTGTCTTCCTTGAGCCATTTCTCGGTCTCTGCAAGCTTATCCAGTGAGACCTCAGGCGTTACCAGCGCATATTTCCCATGCAATTTGAACTCGCCATCAGAGTATTCAGGGAGCCATCTCGCCAGTATCTTCTTGGCGTGATACTCCCTGATGCCTTTTTGAGCCATTGCTCAGTCTCCTTTTTTGGCAAATTTCTCGCGGATGTAAGCGAGTTTTCCTCCCTTCTTTATGATCTCCACCTCACGAGGGCTCATCTGATGCGTGAGCTCGATGTCAATGCCTTTCGTCCTGTTGTGGAGGATAAGTTTGCCCTCCTCAAGGCCTTCCGTGCTGAGCTCAAGCACATCGCCCTCGTCGATCTTATCGTAGTCCTCGGGGTTCACGAAAAGCAACGGCAGGATGCCGAAGTTGATCAGGTTGGCGTGGTGTATCCTCGCAAAGGATTTCACGATGACCGCCTTGATGCCCAGATACTTGGGTGCAATGGCGGCGTGCTCACGGCTGGAACCCTGACCGTAGTTCTCGCCGCCGACGATGAATCCGCCGCCCTTCTCCTGAGCCTTCTTGTAGAACTTCGGATCGATGACTGAGAAGGTGTATTTGCTGATCTCAGGGATGTTGCTTCTGAGCGGCAGAACCTTTGTGCCGCCGGGCAGGATGTGGTCAGTGGTGATGTTGTCGCCGACCTTGATGAGAACCTCGCCCTCAAGCTTCTCAGGAAGCGGCGGGAAATCGGGCAGAGGCTGGATGTTCGGGCCGCGGATAATCTGCACTTTCTCAGGCTCGTCCGAAGGCGGCAATATCATGGAGTCATCAACGATGAACTTATCGGGCAGTTCAAACTCAGGATACTCGCCCAATTCTCTGGGGTCTCTGAGTTCGCCGAACACAGCGGCGGCGACAGCGGTCTCAGGCGACACGAGATACACCTTTGCGCTCTTTGTGCCTGAGCGGCCGAGGAAGTTGCGGTTGAATGTGCGGATGGAGATGCCGTTAGTCGGAGGTGCCTGTCCCATTCCGATGCATGGGCCACATGCGTTTTCGAGCACGCGCACGCCGGCCTGAATGATGTATTTCATCTCGCCGGTCTCAACGAGATGGAGCACCACCTGACGTGAGCCAGGCGAGAGCGCCATGCTGACATCGGGATGGACTTTGCGGCCCTTAAGCAGGTTGGCCACAATCTTGAGGTCGCGAAGGGATGAGTTGGTGCAACTTCCAACAATTACCTGATCAACTTTGAGGCCCTCCACCTCCTTGACGGGGACGACATTGCCGGGACTGTGCGGCAATGCCACCATTGGTTCAACTTCCGATAGGTCAATTTCGATGACCTCATCGTATTCGGCGTCAGGGTCAGGCTCAAGCGGCACCCATTGGTCGCCACGACCCTGTGCTTCCATGAAGGCCTTTGTCACTTCATCGGACGGGAAGATGGAAGTGGTGGCTCCCGTTTCTGTTCCCATGTTGGTTATTGTGGCGCGTTCGGGCACCGAGAGGGTTTTTACGCCCGGCCCGACATATTCAAAAACCTTGTTGACGCCACCCTTGACGCCCACGCGACGGAGAAGCTCAAGGATGACATCTTTAGCTGAAACGAACGGACGGAGTTTCCCGGTGAGATAGACCTTCACGACCTTCGGCATCTTGAGGTAGAAGGGTTCACCGGCCATTGCGGCTGCCACATCGAGGCCACCTGCGCCTATTGCGAGGCTGCCGATCCCACCAGCGGTCGGCGTGTGGCTGTCGCTCCCCAACAGGGTCTTGCCGGGGACAGCGAAACGCTCCAGGTGGAGCTGATGGCAGATGCCGTTGCCCGGCTTGGAGAAGTAGATGCCGTATTTCGCCGCGACCGACTGGAGATACCTGTGGTCATCGGCATTGCGGAAGTCGGTCTGGAGCGTGTTGTGGTCAACATAGCTCACGCTCAGCTCTGTCTGCACTCTGGGGACACCCATGGCTTCAAATTCGAGGTAGGCCATGGTTCCTGTAGCATCCTGTGTGAGGGTCTGATCGATCTTTATAGCGATCTCCTCCCCCGGCTCAAGCTTGCCTTCAACAAGATGAGCCTGGAGGATCTTCTGTGTAAGATTCATGGTGACAAACCTCCGTTGTGATGTTTGATTTTTCCAAGCATGATCATTCAGATGCCTAATGATAAAAGAATTGGAGATGAAAGGTCAACAGGTATGTGGTTTAAGTCCTTGATTAAACTGAAATTAGATTGCTAAAGCAAAGAGAAAGTTTTTCAATTTAACTCACAAGTCAGTGAAAATCAATAAAAAAACCGGACCCCAACCGGGGCCCGGCACATCCGACAGCAGGAATTGGATACTATTCGGTGGCTGGTTTGCTCAGAGCTGCCCAAAGACCCACAATTGCAACGATGATCCCCACTATCAGATAGTTTGCCTGAGAAGTAGCGGCACCGGTAAAAGCGGATATAAATATCCAGAGTCCGGCAATGACGTTTATCCAGCACATGGATTTTTTGGCCTTTGTGGCGAGGAAGGCAAAGATCACAAGCAAAATTCCAACAATGATGTGGTTCCACATACTGGCAGAATGGCTTGCCGTTATCCCAGAAATGAATGAGGAAATGATAAGCCATACACCGAGCACAAAGTTAATCCAGGCCATAGGTCACCTCCTGTTTTTGGTTAATCTCCAGCCTATGCAAATATTTAATCATTTCTCCCAGCATCCTTTCAGTCTCTTCACGGTTAGCCCTGTATTTCACCCGGTTGCCCAATTTAATGCGGGTAACAAGTCCCGCATTTTCAAGCGTCCTCAGGTGCCGTGAGGCAACCGAAGGTGAAATACCTACTTTCTTAGCAATTTCCCCTACATAAGCATCATTAACGAACAGAATGGAAAGTATTTTCAGTCTCGTTTCATCCGACATTGCTTTCATCATGTTCGCCCATTTTCTCAGCATGGTTACTAATATACACAAATTCGAAAAAATGTCAACACCCGGCGGGAGAGAACTTGAGAAATGGTATCGCCGGGCAAAATGCTTGGGCCACCAAATGTTATGACCTACCATGATGTTCGATTGCTCATATGGGGTTGATGAAACAGAGACACGACTGGCGGTCACCTGCCATCAAATTGCCCGAAAATCTGGAAAGTTATCTGGTCGAGAATTTCAAAAATGACATTAGCTATGGGCTGACATCTGTGGTATAATCGATGGCCTGAAAAGGAGGATAGAAATGGCCAAAAAACTGATTATCATCCTGTTACCGGTTGTGCTTTATGGAAGCGATTTCGGCTATAACTTTTTGAAAATGCCGATGTTGCCGTCTCAGGCTGTTTTCGGGCCATCGCTTGTCGCCACGACCCAGCCCGCATCTTACACGGTTAACCCATCGGCCATCCCTGAGGACAGAGAGGCCGTGCTATCATTGAACTCCTACATCGACGGCATAAAATACGGGCAGATAGCGTTTGCAACTTCGGGCATGGGATTCCACATCAATTTCCTGAACTCAGGGAAAATCCCACGTATAGACGAGGAAGGCGTCTATCAGGGCGATTTTCAGGTCAATTTCATAAATGCAGGCGTGTCCCGTGTGGTGAGCCGTCCCGGCGGCATTCCCATCGGAGTTCAGGGGAACATAACCGTCCAGCAGATTTACAACGACATGTCCGTTGGAGTTACATTTGCAGCAGGGGTAAATTACACGACTACAAAGTTTTTCATGGGCAGGCTGAATCTGGGCGCATCGATTCGGAACGTAGGGGTTGAGGTAAAGAAGTTCAAAAATTCGGGCAGCGTGAAAATGCCGATAGAATTGCAATCAGGGGTTTACTGGGAGGCGACGCCGTCATTCGGCATCGGTGCAGGGCTCGCCTACTCGATAGACTACGGGCCGTCTTTCTCACTGGCCACGTCTTTCAACATTCAGAAATACGTTGTTGCAAGGGTGGGATTCAACTCAAAAGGGCTGAATTACCGTGTGGGAGTCGGGCGTGACATCATTTCCGGGATGAACTTCGGCCTCCACCTCGGCCCGATCAAAAACGTGAGCATAGAATACGGCTATTCGCCTCTCGGAGCGCTCGGAGATGCCCACAGGCTGGAGGTGATTTACAACCTATGAGCAAAGGCCCGATAAAGACCCTTGTCGAGAATCGAAAGGCGCGGTTCGATTACGAAATCCTCGAGACCTTCGAGGCCGGGATCGAACTCAAAGGCAGCGAAGTCAAGTCCATAAGGCAGGGCAAGGTTTCCATCAAAGGCGCTTATGCCGACATTCAGGACGGCGAGGTCTATCTGATAGGAATGCACATAGCTCCCTACGACCCATCCGGTTCTTTCGGCCACGATCCACTCAGGCCCAAAAAGCTCCTGCTTCACAAACGGGAGATCAAAAGGTTGATCGGAAAAGTGAAAGAGCGCGGGCTGACGCTCGTCCCGATAAGGGTCTATCTCAAGGGGCATCTCGTGAAGGTCGAACTGGCGCTTGTCCGGGGCAAACGGAAATATGACAAGCGGGAGGAAATCAAGCGGCGGGAACTGGAACGCGAGGCCAAAGCCGCACTCAAAAGGGCACTATGATATCGACCGTCCTTTACATCGCACTCACTCTGACTTTCAAAACTTACACCGTCCGCTATTCCATGCTCAGGTCCTGGAATCTGGTCACCGTCGATGAGATCGCCTCGACTTTCGGCTTTGACTACAATTTTGCCTCCCGCGGGGTGGTGCTGTCCGACGCTCAGGGCAACCTACTGACGATCGACACGGTCACATCTACCGCAAAGGTCAGGGGGCAGAGCGTCAAATTGCCCGTGATGCTGAAACGAAAGGACATGAAGCGGCTGGCCATTCCCGCCGATTTCTGGGCGCAGTTCATGCGAATCCTCTGGAAAAAGCAAAACCGCTACATCTACTGGGACGTCCTGAACCACTACTTTTTCGAGACCCCTTATGCGCCAAGCATCAAACAGTTCCTGATAACGCACAAATCAGACACCCTCGTTGTGAAGATCAGCCACGAGAGAGGGTTGCTTCCAAAGATTTTCGTGTCCCGTGACACCATCAAAATCTGGATAAAGTCCGGATTCTACGCCGGCCCGTGCTGGATCGAGGGGGACGGGAAAATCTATGAGTTTGCCAGAATAAAGCATTCAAAAGCAGGTGTGGCCTTCAAGTTCCGATTCCTGCGTGACGTGGGCTACAGGATGGGAAGGTTCAACGACACGCTCTCCGTTGTGAAGTTCTATCCTGAAAGCCGAAAGAGGAGCGGTTCCAGGGCATCGAACGTCGCCGGGGTTCGCAGGAGCAGCACCGCTCACACCCGGCCGATAAAGGTCATCGTGATAGACCCGGGCCACGGCGGCAAGGACCCCGGCGCCATAGGCAGGCGCGGGACAAAAGAGAAAGACATCGTCCTTGCGATCGCCAAAAAGCTGAAAAAGGAACTCGAAAAGCGGGGATTCAAGGTCATATTGACCCGATCGCGGGACAAATACCTGTCCCTGAATGAGCGGACGGAGATCGCCAACAACGCCAATGCAGACCTTTTCATTTCCATCCACTGCAACTGGAGCAGGAGCCGCGTGGCAAGCGGCACGGAGGTCTATTTCCTTTCGACCGCAAAAACCACGTGGGAGCGGGTGGTGGCAATGCGGGAGAACGCATCTTTCACCAAATACAACGGGAATGGACACAAAAAACTCGATCCGATAGACGATATCCTGCTGGATATGGCGCAGACCGAGTTCCTTCAGGAATCCGAAGACCTTGCGGGATTCATCCAGAACGGGATAGTCTCAAGGACCGGGCTTTTGAACCGCGGGGTCAGGCAGGCCGGTTTTTACGTCCTTTACGGCGTTTTCATGCCCGCGGTGCTCGTCGAGACCGCCTTTCTGTCCAACCCGGAAGAGGAGCGCAAGCTCAGGTCGTCGGATTTCCAGTGGAAGATAGCGCGTGGCATTGCGGATGGGGTGGTGCGGTTCAAATCGGCTTACAGGAGGTGAACGGGTGACAGAAACCGGAAATCCCGTGATAGGAGTGTTCGATTCAGGCCTCGGCGGACTCACCGTCGTCCGTGAGCTGAGGCGCCAGATACCGTCAAGTTCGATAATTTACCTTGGAGACACCGCCCGTGTTCCTTACGGGACAAAATCCGAGTCAACGATACGCCGTTTTGCCGTTGAAGACACCGAGTTTCTGCTCAGGCGCGGCGTTGACCTGCTCGTCATAGCTTGCCACACGGTTTCAAGCGTTGCCTCCGACTACCTGAAAGCGCTGCATCCGGAACTGAAGATTCTGAGCGTGCTGGAGCCGAGCGTCGAGGCAGCGGTCAGTGTCACGAAGGACAGGAAAATCGGCATCATCGGCACCACCGCAACGGTCAGGAGCGGAAAACACAGGAGCGAAATCCTGAAACATGGGGATTTTGACGTAGTGGAAAAGCCATGTCCCCTTTTCGTGCCGCTTGTTGAAGAAGGCCTTATCGACGGAACCATCCCCGAACTGGTGGCGAAGATGTATCTGGAAGGCCTCAAGGGCCGCATCGACACCCTCGTGCTTGCATGCACCCATTACCCTCTCCTTAAGCCCATCATTCGCAGGGTGATGGGAGAAAACGTGGCACTTGTTGACCCATCTGAGGAGGTGGCAAAAAAAGTCGCCCAGCTCCTCCCGACGCCAGGCGATAAGAAGGGACAACTGCAGGTCTATCTGACGGATATCCCTCCGGGCTACCTCGGGCTCATCGAGCGGTTTTTAGGCGAGCCGCCGGACTCCATCGTCAAAGTCAGCGTCTTCGAATAAATCACATTGCCGGCCGCTCAGGGTAAAATCTCATGAACTCGCTGAAGTCTATCTCCATGCCGCTTACCTTTTCCCTGAATTTTTTAACAAGGAAATGGGTGGCTTTCTGGACATCCTTGAGCTGTTCGGCCTTCTGACGAGCCGCGGAATAACCGCGGTCGTAGGCCTCATCAAGACGGTCGAACTCATACCATTCCATATCACTAACTCCGGCCTTGATGACGACATCGGCAAGGAGCAGCTCAAGTCCGTTGAGCCGTTCGGAGGTTATGCTATCGATTCGAAGCAGTATCTCGAAAGCGGTCCTGAAGTTATTGTGCGGCCGAATGCCCTTGCTGATATCCACTGCTATGACAACGTCCGCGCCCATGGCCATCGCCGGGAGCACCGGGACCTTCTGAGTAGCACCGCCATCAACGAGCACCATATCGTCCAGCGGCACGGGCGGGAAGATGCCCGGGATGGAACCCGTGGCCTGAACTGCTGTCCTGAGACTCCCTCCGACTATCACGATGTCACGCCCTGTCACCAGATCAGTGGCAACGTAACCCGTTTTGATAGGCAAACTTTCGATGTCGATGTCGGGCAAAAGGTCGGATACGGCGCCGGCGATCAGCTCGTCAGAGATGAGGGAACGGTTGACGAACCCTTTGGCCACCATAAAGGTCTCACGCACCGAATGCGCAGCTTTTTTGATACGTGAAGCCTCTTTTTCAACTGAAAAATCTTCGATCTTGAGACTTTTATATTTTTTGGATTCGAGCAGACCTTTAACCTTATCCACAACATTGTCCACCGAGCCGTAGTGGGCGTAAAGTGCAGCGACAAAGCCGCCAGCACTTGTGCCAACGATGAAATCAAACTTTACACCAAGCTCCTCAAGTGCTTTGATGACTCCAAGGTGTGCCCCGCCTCTGGCACCACCGCCTCCAAGTGCAAGTCCTATCTTCATAGTCAAAACCTCCCAATAAGTAATCTGGAAAGAAAATGTATTGGAATCTACCAAAATTTTCAACAAAAAGCAAAAAGTCTCACGCCCTGACCGGATAGCCAATAGCCGGTTCGAGACCATCACCTATTGTGGCAATCAGATGGGATGACTTTGATGTCGGGCGAGACGCCCGACCCACAAAGACGCCCGACCCACAAGGACACCCGACCCACCATAACACCAAACCTACAACCATGCTCAACCCACAAGGACATCCAACCTACCATGACACCATCCACCGGTTTCTGTTCTATACTCCCCTGAGAGAGCAGTCAAAGTGAAAGGTGGAAAATACAAAACATCAGGTGGGACGGCAACATCGGTGGGATGGCCGTCCCCGGCCGTCAATGCCTGCTCAAAATTCAGGGAATAACTGGATTGAAAACCCGGCGGAATTTTTGAGCTACCGCTGACCACAGGTGACCACAGGCACTCATCCCGGAGATCACTTCCCACAAGCACAGTGAGCTTTCAGCACTCGAAAGTATCCGTCAGGGATTCGGGCGACCTTGAACGCCCTGTTGACGCAGATGTGGTGGGATTCGCCTTCCGCCAGAAGCGTCCAGTCGCTGGCACGGAAGACCTCGTATCTGATGCTCAGCTTGCGGCTTTTGACCTCCACAAGCCTCGTCCTCACAACTACTTCCTCGTCATACACGGCCGGAAGGATGTATCTCGCCTTAACGTCAACCACCGTGAAATAGTAGCCGTTGCGCTCAATCTCGCTGTAAGGGACGCCGATCTGGCGCATGAAATCCGAACGCCCCTCCTCGAACCAGACGATGTAAGTGGAATGGTGGACGATGCCCATGGCGTCGGTCTCGGCGTATCTCACCCGAAACCTCGTATCGGTGTAGAAATCGCCCATTTCTTACATCCTTGTTGGCGCCGAGACGCCTATCAGCTCAAGGCCGTTCCTGACAACCACCCAAACGGCCTCGGAAAGGTAAAGCCTTGCACCGGAAAGCGCCTTATCGTCGGGATCGACGATGCGGTGCTTCTGGTAGTAGTTGTGATAGGTGCC
>JAMOPK010000244.1 GCA_027064565.1 Caldifarciminota bacterium
TACCAGATGGACATACACTCATAAGGGGGGTTTTAGCGGGTATTTCAATTTCAACAGGCCGCTCGGTGACTCCATCGGGTGCGATTTTGATCTTTTATCCTTTGAGTCTTATCTGGTTAAGCGGAAAATCAAATTGTGGTTTATGGCCGGCATCGTCAGAAAAGGGGAAGGCACGATATTCGAGCGTCCGCCATCGGGATGGTGGCCGGATGAGTATTTCCTGACCGGCATTGTCGAGAAAAAGGTCGAAATTGGTCTTGGCTTTCAGAAAAGCCTGTTTGACGGCAAAGCCGTTCTCACCGTGAAAACGATCCCCGGCTACGTTATGAACTATGGCCATGTAAAAGGACAGGATAAGTTTAAATTCAATGGTTTGGTTCAGATCGAGTTCAGACCTTCCTGAATTTGTCCCACAGGTTTCTCGCCGCCCGCCTGATCTCAGGTCTCACTTTCTCAATATCCGCAAAGGCGAACTTGCCGTTGTGGTAAACTATTCTGCCGTTTGCAATCGTCATGTGCGCCTTCGCGTTCTTAGCTCCGAAGATCAGGTGCCCCATCAGGTTTTCAAGGGATATGGGCGTTACAGGCACGTAATCCAGCACCGCGATGTCAGCATAGTTACCGACCTCAAGCCCGCCCCTGTTTGGGAAAAACCTGCTCAGAATTTTTCGGCTTGTTTCAAAAAATAGCTTCCTCAAAGCCTCAAAATCCTCGTTGTGACCTTTACCCAGCAGATACATCGACCTCAGCGTCTGGACCATGTCTCCGCTCATCCCGTCTGTGCCCAGCACGAATTCCCTGATCCTGTCCCTGTCCATTTTCCCCACCTGATTGTTTGCGTTGGATTCCGGATTGGAGACCACGATCGGCTTCTTCTCGTCGATTAACCGATAATCACGTTCGCTCAGGTGGATTGCATGGGCGAGGATGGTCCTGTCGTTCAACAGACCAAAAGCGTTCAACCTGTCCACCGGGCCGCTGTAGCCCAATTTTCGGCAGAAGTCGAAATCGTGGCGATCCTCGCCGCAGTGGATGTGAATGCCCATTTCTTCGGGCTTACTTCTGGCGATTTCGCGTAAAGTCTCCTCGGAGAGAGTGAAATTGGCATGCAACCCCATGATACCCTTCACATTTGGGTTGTCCCTGTGAATCTCCCAGAAATTGACGTTTTCCTCGATTTGATCTTTTAAAGTTTCCCTGCCTGCCCGGTCGGATATCTCAAAGCACAGCAGTCCGTTTATTCCGGCTTCCCTGAAAGCCTTTTCGATGATCTCAAGGCTCCCCCTGATGAACCCCATCGACGCATGGTGGTCGAAAATCGTTGTCACACCGTGTGCCACCGAGTCCATTATGCCGTGAACTGCCGAGTAGTAGATGGTTTCATCATCCAGCGCCCGATCCAGACGCCACCACAGATTTTCAAGGATCTGGACGAATGTATCAGTTGGGCCTGCTGGTGAGATGCCTGTCGCCAGAGCCGAGTAAAGGTGGTGATGGAAGTTGACGAGGCCGGGCAGGACAAGCCGCCCACCTAAGTCGTAAAACTTATCCCCCCTGTCCCTCAGCTCCGCAGTTGGCCCGATGGCAGCTATCTTATCCCCCTCGATCAGGATCGCCCCGTCCTCGATGAAAAGTTCGATTCCATCTGTAACAACGCCATGCCCTATCACGAATCCCATCTCAGTCCTCCTTTTTGCCGCATGAATTATACCACATCCCCGATTAACCCCTCTGTCCCCGCCATTTAGACGGCAGTATCCCGAATCGCTTTTTCAGGTGGCGGTAGATCGCAGGCATCGGCAGGCCGATGACGTTGCTGTAATCGCCCTCTATCCTTTCGACAAACAGGCCCGCTGAACCCTGGATAGCGTAAGCTCCGGCTTTGTCTAATAGGTTTTCCGACCTGAGCATATACTCTATTTCTGCCTCCGAAAGCTCCATGAACTTCACCCCTGTCACCTCATGCGATGTCACTTCTGGTTCTCCTGAACGTCCGATGACGTATCCGGTTATGACCCGGTGAGTTCGGCCCGACAGTGTTCTGAGGGACGCCCGTGCTTTAGCTATCGAAGCGGGTTTGCCGAGGATCCGGCCATCGATCACAACGATCGTGTCGGCGGCGAGTCCCACACCATCG
>JAMOPK010000245.1 GCA_027064565.1 Caldifarciminota bacterium
CGGGTTGACGTGTTCCTTGAAGCCCTGAAACAGCATCTTCCGGAACTGTTCGAGCTGGGCGAGCGATATGACCTGACCACAGAGGAAGGCGTTAAAAGATTTTACGAGCAGGCGCCGGAAATCTCCATCGACTATGGTGTGATGGAAAAGGCGGACAACATCGCCGTGGTGGAGGCCGTCTTCGATTGGGAGGACGTCGGTTCCCTGTTTGCTCTCTCACGGGTGATTGAGAGGGATGAGCATGGCAATTCCGTCCACGGGGAAGTGGTTTCGCTGGATGCCGGCGACAACATCCTATACTCAAGGGATGGCCTTGTTGCAGTGATCGGCGTCAAAGATCTGATAGTCGTTCACACCGCTGACGTGACCATTGTGTTGCCCAAAGATGAAGCTCAGCGTGTTAAGGAACTGAGGCGGCTCGTCAGGAAGTTAGGCCTCGAAAAGTATCTCTGAGCCATGTTTACGGGACTCGTCGAAGCCGTTGGTAAAATCGTTGATGTCAGGCCTGCTGGCACGGGCAAAAGGGTCAGGATAGCCACAGACCTCGAAGTGGCACCGGGCGACTCAATCGCAGTTGATGGGACGTGTCTCACAGCCGAGGAGCTGCTCACAGATGGATTCTGGACATACATGTCGGCGGAAACGCTTAAAGTGACGAAATTCAGGTTCACGTTGAGGAAAAACGTTGAGGTAAACCTGGAAAGGGCGCTTGCCGTTGGCGATCGGCTCGGCGGCCATTTCGTGCTCGGTCACGTGGATGCCGTCGGGAAATTGCTCTCCACGAAAAGAGAATCGGAATCAGTGATATGGAACATCGGCCTCACCGATACGAGTTTCTCAAAATACCTCGTCTATAAAGGCTCGATAGCGGTCGACGGCGTCAGCCTGACCATCAACTCGGTATCTGGAAGCTCATTTTCCATCAGGCTGATCCCTTTTACGCTATCACACACCACTTTCGGACACCGCAGGCCGGGCGACCTTCTCAATCTGGAATTCGATGTGATTGCGAAATACGTCGAAAAATTGATGGCCCCTTACAGGTAACGAGGTTTTTGCCGTGTCTCTGGGCGAAGGCATTTTCCTTGCTATCTTTGCAATTTTGATGGTGTTGTTGGGCAAGGAAATCAGATGGGTCATCGCACTCATACTTGTCGCCGTTCTGCTTTCTCTGTTTTATCTTATGTTCACCGCCGAGAAAGGTAGTGACATTGCCATTGCAATTGTCATAGCGGTTTATTCCGGATTCATGTTCCAGGTGCTCGGTAAAATGTTCGGAGACGATTCCGATTGGGATCAGTTCTGGTAACCTCATTTGCGGTTATCAGCCGAAATTCCATAAAATTATGCGAAACATCGAGGAGGATTTGAAATGAAAGCAGTCGTGGCGCTTGGAGGCAATGCGTTGCTCCAGAAAGGCGAACCTATGGATATCCAGCATCAATACAAAAACGCACTGAGGAGCGTCAAAGCCATTGCATCGCTCGTGGCTGACGGCTACAAAATAGCAGTCACTCATGGAAATGGCCCTCAGGTCGGCGTTACCTTTTTCAGGAACGTCTATACCGCCGATAAATACCCCCCGTATCCACTTGATGCCCTGAACGCCGAGACTCAGGGCTGGATCGGCTATCTGCTGTGTCGTGCAATGCGCAACACGTTCGGAGAGATGGGCTTGACCAATCGGGCCGTTGCTCTTGTGACTCAGGTGCTTGTGGATAAGGACGATCCGGCATTTCAAAACCCCTCAAAGCCCATCGGCAACTTTTTCACACGGGAGGAAGCCGAGGAGCTGATGAAACGTTATGGCTGGAAGATGATCGACGATGCCGGTCGTGGCTGGAGGCTGGTGGTGCCATCGCCGTGGCCAAAAAAGATTATTGAGGGCGATATCGTGAGGGAACTGGTCGAGGAAGGAACGGTGGTGGTGGCAGCCGGAGGCGGCGGCATCCCCGTTATCGAGGAAGACGGGGAACTCAAAGGCGTTGAAGCTGTGATCGACAAGGACCGGGCATCCGCTGTGCTGGCAAGGGAAATTGGGGCAGAACTCCTGCTGATCCTGACGCAGATCGACACGGTTTACCTCAATTTTGGGAAACCCGATGCACGTCCTGTGCGCAGGA
>JAMOPK010000246.1 GCA_027064565.1 Caldifarciminota bacterium
TTACCGTAAACGCAAATGACATCGCGGTGACCGGCGCAAAACCCGAATACCTTATCGTTGACCTGCTTTTGCCTGAAGCTGACACAGATTACGACCTTGTTGATTCTGTGTTTGGACAGATCGCACGGGCGGCTGAAGCTCAGGGGATTTCTGTTATCGGAGGCCACACAGAAGTGACTTATGGCCTCGATAGGGTTATCGCTGTCGGCACCATGATCGGCCGCATCAGAGGACGTAAACCGATAACCGCTGCCGGGATGAAGGAAGGCGACCTGATTGTCCTGACCAAAGGTATCGCGATCGAGGGGACAGCCATTCTGGCGAAGGAAAAGAAAGAGGCTTTGAAAGACTTGATCGATGAGAATCTCCTTATGCGGGCTTCAAAATTCCTCTTTGATCCGGGGATTTCCGTCGTTAAGGAAGCTCTTACGGCTTCCGATATTCCGGGGGTTCATGCCATGCATGACCCTACTGAGGGAGGATTGGCCACCGCAGTTCACGAAATGGCGATAGCATCGGGAACGGGCGTCCTGCTGTTTTATGAGAAGATAAACGTTTACCCTGAAACCTTAGCTATCTGTGAAGCACTGGGGCTGGACCCGCTCGGTCTGATTGCATCCGGGGCACTTCTCATAGCAATCGCTCCTGAAGATGCGGGTAAGCTCATTGAGTCGATATCGGGAGCCGGGATTCAGGCAAATGTTATCGGAGAAGTGAAAGATGCGGATTTTGGCGTTAAAATAGAGCGCGATGGCAGACTTTATGATCTGCCTATTTTTTCTCAGGATGAGATAACAAAAGCACTTTAATGGAGGTCAAAAATGGCAAACGGAAAACCCTTTGAGGTTGAAATAGACAAAGAAAAAGGATTGGGTGTTTACTCCAATCTCGTGATGATAACCCACTCCCCGTCAGAATTTGTCCTTGATTTCGCGAGGATAATGCCAGGATTGCCTAAGGCTAAAGTTGTGGCGCGGGTGATCATGGCGCCTCAGCATGCCAAGATGTTTCTCAAAGCGCTTGAGGACAACATCAAAAAATATGAGGAGAGGTTCGGGGAGATAAAAATTGAACATTCAGGGGACGACAAAAAGATAGGATTTCATGGCTAATTGAAAAACAGGAATGAGCCATGAGCAGACCAACAATTGGTATAACTCTGCCTAATGCTGCGGCCTTCAGGTCCCAAAAATACAGGAATTATCTTACCT
Source organism: Caldifarciminota bacterium (assembly GCA_027064565.1). GTDB lineage: Bacteria > Hydrothermota > Hydrothermia > B15-G9 > B15-G9 > WGAI01. The sequence continues at coordinate 1,212 of JAMOPK010000246.1, forward strand.
TGATCGAAGAAGGTGGAGGGGACCCACTGCCTCTCGTTCCGGGGTTTGTGGTGGATTTCGAACAGATTGACGCTCTGGTCCTCAGCGGCGGAGGAGACATCAACCCGAAACATTACGGAGAAGCCATCAATGGAACACGGGAACACGAGATTCTCGATATGCGAGATGATACCGAGTTTCAGCTCCTGAAACAGGCTGTTGAGGCCCACATTCCGATTATGGGTATATGTCGCGGGATGCAGATGATAAACATCTACTTTGGCGGTAACATGCATCAGGACATAAACGGAATGGGCAAAACCATCCACTCGGCAAACGGCTCCGGCTACTCCCGACACCCGGTCAACCTTATCCCTGGCACATTGATTCACGAAATAATCGGTAAGGACCGCATTGAGGTTATGAGCAGTCACCATCAGGCCGTCAACGAACTCGGCAAAGAGCTGCAAATCTCCGGCATGGCGGAAGATGAGATAGTGGAAGCAATTGAAAGTACCAACTCCATGTTTATCATAGGGGTTCAATGGCACCCGGAGGCGGATATCGACGAGAATTCTTTAAAGTTGATAAAGGCTCTTATTGACGCTGCTCTTAAAAATTAGTTACTGCTATCGCCGGTTGAGTATATTTTGATATTGAAGTTTGGTAAGAGATTTCATTTGTATTCTGGCTAAGTTCTGTAAGGGATATTTGGATATTTTGTAAATTTAGCCTTGTATCAACCTCACCCTAATATTATTTCCGACGATATGTTGATTCATTTCCGCTCGAATACCTTATTGCCTCATGAGAAAATCTATTCATAATATACCCCCGGAACCGGCGTTGCTAAAGAGTAAAGTTTTTTTTTGAAGTTTTTTGATCTTTCTCCTCAGCTCGCCAGGGTTCAGCCCTTCATGT
>JAMOPK010000247.1 GCA_027064565.1 Caldifarciminota bacterium
AGAAACTCCTTCTCAATCTCCTGCACCACTGAGAAGTTGTTCATGATTATCCTCCTTTTTTACCTGCACGAGCGGCTCCTTCATGGAGCATCGTGCAGGGACTCACCTAATCGCCATCCTCAATTTCCTCAAGGAAATCGAGGTCTTCCTTTGTAAGATAAAGCTTTCTCAAAAGCTCAGGCCTCCGCTTCAACGTCCGCCTGAGCGCCATCTTCCTCCGCCATTTAGCTATGAGTTCGTGATTGCCCGAAGTCAGAACCCCAGGGACATGCATTCCCTCAAAAACTGCCGGCCGGGTGTAGTAAGGTGCATCCAGAATCCCTGACTCGAAGGAATCGGTCGCCGCCGAATCCATGTCGCCGAGCGCACCCGGAATAAGCCTCACAAGCACATCTAACAGCACCAGTGCTGCCACATCGCCGCCAGAGAGGACATAATCGCCTATCGACAATTCGAGATCAACGTATTTTTCCACAATTCTCTCATCGACGCCCTTATACCGACCGCATATCAATATCAAATGCTTTTTCTCTATCAGCTCATGTGCGAGCCGCTGGTTCAGCTGTTTCCCCTGAGGCGAAAAGTTTATGACAAAACCGTTCTCGTGCCCTGCCATTTCAAGCGCTCTTTTGAGAGGCTCTGGCTTCAGCACCATCCCGGCGCCACCGCCATACGGGTAATCGTCGACTTCCTTCGGAGAATCAGCGATCTCCCTCAAATTTAAAAATCGCACATCAAACAGACCTTTCTCGATAGCTTTTTTAATCGGTCCGATTTTCAGAGCGGGCGTAAAGTATTCAGGGAAAATGGTTATTATGTCAACGCGCAGAAGGGGGTTCCTGTCTTTTTTCATCTTTCCTCAAGCCCTTCCGGGAGTTCAACGAGTATCTCGCCGGCATCAAGATCAATTTTTTTCACAAACACTTTCAGAACCGGGATCAGGGTCTCCCTGCCATCCTCATCGCTTACCTCAAGTATTTCACTTGCGGGCATAGGCACAACCTTCGTGACTTTACCGATAACCCTTCCGGACGTGGTCTTCACCGTGAGGCCTTCAAGCTGATAGAAGTAAAACTCGTCCTTTCCGAGTTCGGCCAATTCATTTTCCGGCACTTTAAGATCGAGGCCTTTGATAAGGCTGGCATCTTCCGGTGAGTCAATTCCCTCAAACTTGAAGATGAGAAACATGCCGCCTCCGCCCCTCACATTTTGAACCTTTAAAACCTTCTTACCTTTAGGAGTGGAAACCACGAACTGTTGATACTTTTGTATATCATCAAAAAGTCCGGGCTCCGGGCGAACCTTAACTTCACCCCGAAGCCCGAACACCTTTGTTATTGTCCCTACGATTACTAACTCAGCTTTTTTCTCCACTATTCGAGGATCTCGAGCACCGCCCTCTTACCCTTCTTCATAGCGGCAGCAGCGATGATCGTGCGGATAGCCTTAGCTGTTCTTCCCTCGCGACCGATGATCTTGCCGAGGTCGCCCTCGCCGACTTTCAGCTCGTAGATCACGGTCTTCTCACCAGGGATCTCCTTCACTGAGACAAGATCAGGATGATCCACCAGAGACTTTGCGATGTATTCGATGAGTTCTTTGAGGTCTCCCATGGTTTACCTCCTTGTTAGAGAGTTGTTGCTTCAACTGTTTCAGTTTCAGCACTGCTTTCAATCTGCGCTTTTCTTGCTAATTTTACCAGACTTTTAGCCCTTGGGGTGAGTTGAGCGCCCTTCTTGAGCCACTCATCCACCCGTTCAAGCTTCACAGCAAATTCTTTCTTAAGCGGGTCATAATGACCCAGAACCTCAAGCACCGCACCATCACGAGGATTCCGCGAATCAGTCACTATCAGACGATAATGCGGCCTGTTCCTTTTGCCTGTCCTCTGCAATCTGATTTTCACCAAGATAGTTACCTCCGCTCGAACTTGGTTTTGAAAGTGGTAGCAAATTATATAAGGGTGACATTTCGATTTCAAGTATTCGAAGGCTATTTGCCGTTTTGTTTGTGATAGAAAACTTTGTTAAAATTTAAACCTCCTGCTGGAACACTCACTATAAATCTACCCAACAGGAGGTGGAAAAAAATGAAAATCTTTGT
>JAMOPK010000248.1 GCA_027064565.1 Caldifarciminota bacterium
GCCCTTGATCTCTTCGATCACCCGCTTTTGAGCACCGGTGAACTCAAAGGGGAGTTCTTTCAGGAAGACCCCGGTGAGCTTCCCGTTCTCGACTATCGGCACACCTTTCCCGGCCGATTTGAGATGACGGCCTAAAATTACAATGAAAAAGTAAAGCAGTTCCTCGTAAGCGAGTGTGAAATGGGCCTTTTTCGCCTCGTCCATGGTTTCGGGGAAATGGAGTTTCCACAGCGCTGTTTCCCGACGGTAAAGCCCTCGTTTCTCACGGAGATAGGCCGGGATGGTCTCGGGGATGCTGCCCCTAAGTTCCTCCAGCACGTAGCGAACCAGTTTTCTGATAAACCTCGGCTTCAATCCCTCGGTAGCGGGATAGACCGGGATGATCCTGCCGGCTATCATGCTGTTCGAGATATCCTCCACAAGCTCATATTCCGGGAACCACATCTGCTTTATACCGCCGCGAACGACGACCACTTTTCCGGTGACAATGACCCGGTCACCTTTGCGGAAGGTGTTATCCAATCCGGCCAGAAACCCCTCGTTGGACGTCCTCCAGACCAGCTCCAGCCAGCCAGTGCCGTCTCCGATGACGACTTTGAACCACTTGTCGCCGCGTCTTGAGCGCTCGATACCTTTTGCCAGCACCTCGCCCATGACAACGGCCTCGGAACCATGCCGCAGGTTACGTATTCTGGTGAGGTTTCGCCTGTCTAAATATTTGCGTGGCGGAAAATAGAGGAGATCATAGACGGTTTTGATTCCGAGACGCGCGAGCTGGCGTGCCCGTTTCGGTCCGACTCCTTTCACATATTGCACGCTTGTGGAGAGGTCTATTCTGGGCATAGATGGCTATTTTAAGCAAATAACAGTGGATTAGCCAGAACAGAAAAACCGGATCAGAGTCAGTCAGCCGGGATGGCCGAGCTTCGGAAGTAAGTTGGGATACGGTTTATAAAGCTGGAATAGAAGAGGTTTCTCACCACTTTATTACCCCCATGAGAATGTGAAAAGGGAGAACTTTATAATTTCGTGCATCATGAATACACTTCTTTTCATTTTTCTCATAGCCAATGTGAACGTGTCGTATAAGCTGGACGTCCCGATTTCATTGAACCGTAACTCAAAGGGAGAAGTCCAGCCTATGGTGGAGAACGGAGTCCTGATGAACGAGCCGGGTGCTCCAGCTCTCCCTTCGATCCCGCTGTTTGTGGCGCTGCAAAACGGAGAAAAGGCCATCGGAATAAAGGTTAACTCGGTCAGATACCGCAGGCTGGAAGGAAAATACAGGGTTGCACCTCAACAGCCGCCGGCCATTCTTCCATTCCCCGGCTATTCGCCCGAAATTCGTTCCGTTCCGCCGAACGAGAGGATCTACAGCAGCAAGTCCAGCTATCCGTCTTCCCCGATAGAGCTCGACGTCACCGGCGATTTTGGAGGTGTCCCGGTGACCGGGATCATACTCCACCCGTTCAGATACAATCCGGTCGACAGCATGCTTGAAGTAATGGATGAAATCGATTTTGAAGTGGTCACCGCTCCGACCAGCCCGCTACCTCGTCCTCCGATGACCCGGATGTCGGCATCGTTGCGGGAAAGGGCCCTGAAGCGTTTTGTCCTCAATCCTGAGGCCATCGAGGTGACCGGGGCGAAGCCGGATTCGGCCCTCGATTACCTGATAGTGACGAATCAGGGGATGAAGCCTTACTTTGACACTCTCGCGATGTGGCTCAACGAGAGGGGCTTGAAAGCTGAGGTGGCGCTGATCGACACCGCCATCGCATCGTTTCCCGGACGGGACAATGCCGAGAGACTCCGCAATTTCGTGAAACACGTCTATCTGACCCGTGGACTGACCTTCCTGCTGTTAGGAGGCGATACCCAGATCATCCCGGATCGGGTCGCCTACGCCATGACGTCGAACGCCGGCTTTGCCTCCGATGAAGACAGCCTCCGTGCCGACCTCTATTACGCTGACCTCGATGGCACGTGGGACGCCAACGGCAACGGAACTTTCGGCGAGGTGGATGACTCCGTTGACCTCTATCCCGACATCTTCGTCGGCAGGGTGCCGGTCAGCAACGCCTCGCAGGCCAGTGGGTT
>JAMOPK010000249.1 GCA_027064565.1 Caldifarciminota bacterium
CGAGCGGGGCGAGAAGGTCATCGCCCTGCCTGTGGAGGCTGACCTTTCGAGAAAGGAGATCGAATCGCTGACCGAATTCATCCGTGCTGAAGGCGCCGGCGGGTTGCTCTGGTTCAAGTTCAAAGACGGCAGGCTGAGCGGTCAAATAGGCAAGTTCATCCCGGATGGGCTTGTCGAGGAACTGGCTCCGAAATCGCCGACCACGTTCCTCGTTCTGATCGGGAAGGACATCGAAGTTCACGGCCTCGCCGGCAAGCTCAGGGTGGAGGTGGCCCGCAGGCTCGGCCTGATGGAGAATGCCGGCAATGAATGGAAGTTCCTCTGGGTGGTGGACTTCCCGCTTTTCGAGTGGAATGCAGATGAGGGGCGCATCGAGCCTGCACATCACATGTTCACCGCACCCTATCCTGAGGACATCGATAAGCTTGAGACTGAGCCGCTTGCAGTCCGTGCACTGCATTACGACCTTGTGCTCAACGGCGTGGAACTCGGATCAGGTTCCATCAGAATCCACGATAGAAAGCTTCAGGAGCGAATCATGAAAATAGTTGGCTTTTCCGAAGAGGACGCCGCACAGAGGTTCGGATTTCTGCTTGAAGCGCTTGAGTATGGCGCACCGCCTCACGGCGGCATAGCGCTCGGATTCGACAGGATAGTGGCAATGATGGCGGGCGTTAGCTCGATTCGTGACGTGATAGCCTTTCCGAAAACTACTGCGGCACAGGCACTTTTTGAGGGCGCACCTGACAGGGTGCCTGAATCGCAGCTCCGTGAGCTGCACATAAGGGTGGTGGATGATGAAGGGAAAAAACAGGAAGGTTGAATCGGCCGATGAGGTGAAACCTTCTTCCGGCGAGAAAAAGACCGAATTGGAAGCCCGGAAACCTGAAAAAAAGCATGAGAAGAAGGTCGAGCACGGCCGATTTCAGGATGGCTTTACTTTCATGTTTGTCCCCACAAGGGGGGAGATCAAGCAGTTTTTCGTCTCGAAGAAGCTCCTGAGGTTCCTGATAGCGTTGGGCCTCGTGATCGTCCTCGTCACAGTGGCCGCTGTTGCAACATATACCAAGCTTGTGGTTACTGCTTCTCGCGTTTTCATGTTGCAGGAAGAGAACCAACGCCTCAAGAAGGAGGTCGCCACCATCGATAGCATCAAGAGCGAGCTTCTGGCACTCCAGAATTTCAGGGAGCAGGTGCTGAAGATGATGGGAGCGGATTCGGCCACCATCGAACAGCTCCGCAAGATGACCTACGAGGAGATCGTGCAGCAGTATCCTGATCTTCAGGCGCCCGTGAGCGTCGGGGTCGGCGAGGGCGATGAAGCCGCAGCAACTGACACCGTCGGGCAGACGGCGGTCAACGTATCGCAACTGCCAGCCCCCGGAAAGCCGTCTAAGCAGCCCGTTCAGACGGATATCCCCGCAGGATTGCCTGTCAAAACGCAGATTTACCGCATATCCCTTGGGTTCACCGGCGTTCACACCGGAATCGACATCGCCACGAGCTACAACACACCTGTCATAGCCACCGCCGACGGTATCGTCGTTGAGGTCGGCACGGACAGCATCTATGGAAACCACGTCATCGTCAAGCACAGGAACGGCTATGAGACGCTTTACGCCCACATGAGCACCATTCGGGTGAAGAAAGGCGATTCCGTCAGAAAGGGCCAGATACTCGGATTCGTGGGCATGACCGGACACACCTCCGGGCCACACGTCCACTACGAGGTCAGGCAGAACGGCATAGCGATTGATCCCATGCCGTTTCTGAAAAACAACAGGGGTTAAAGCAGATGACCGCACTCTTAACCTTCCTTGTGATCATAAGCGCATCGGACTCGCTCAGCGCCGACACCGCCTCGAAAGTGCTTACCCCGTTCGAGATGTATCAGATATTGTGGTCGAACTATCTCGAACTCAGCGGGAAATCGGACAGCGCATTGAAATTCCTCCAGAGCACAGGGGCATTGAAGCTCCAGCTTGAACTGCTGCTCAAAGAAAACCAGCCGGACAGCGTCATCAGGCTCGCCCTCGACGCACTCTCAAAGAAACCCGATCGTGAGATATGGTTTTACCTGATTCAGGCCTACTA
>JAMOPK010000250.1 GCA_027064565.1 Caldifarciminota bacterium
AGCGAGATAGACAGCTGGATAGGGGATTGCCGCAGGTTCTCGGAATCACCTTTTGTGTGCAGGATCGACGGGATAATCGCCAACATCACGAAAAACACTGTCGAATAAGGCACATCGATGGGCGTCTGTAAAATAAATTTCGAAAAATAGTTTTTCCGGCATCTGACGGCCGGGACAGCTATCCCGATTCCAGTCTTACCACCTGCCCCATCTGGGAGGTAGGTCGGGCGTCTCGCCCGACAGCTGATTAGGCGTCCCGCCCGACAACGGGCAGCATCAGATGCCCGACGCCCTTCACATGATTTTCCGATCAGGTCCGGCGGAAAAATTTCAATAGATTATCCGCCATTCATGGCTGTAGATGTTGAACCTGTTGCCTCTCAGGAATCCGATAAGGGTGATTCCGGCTTCCTCTGCCGTCTCAACGGCCTTTTCGGTCGGTGCCGATACAGATGCCACGATGGGCGCGCCGAGGTGAACGAGTTTCTCGACGATGGGTGAGACGACTCGACAGGAGAGCAGAACGACGTCGGGATGGACATCCTGCCGGAACGCAGCGCCGATGAGCTTATCGACGACGTTCCATCTCGATATGTCCTCGAAAAATATCCGGGCAGTTCCATCGACAAACAGGGCACCGGTATGTGTGCTTCCGGTTTCCTTGTAGATCCAGCCCATGCTCCGAAAGACGTTGGCGTATTTGATCAACTTCCATGCCTTGATTTCGGCATGTTTCAGTTCACGGACAGGCGAGCTGCAACGGTTATCCCTTCCCGTGACCTCTATCCGATCGCCTTTAATCGAAATCTCAAAAATGTCGGCATCATCGCATATCATGCCTTCACTGATCAGGTGCCCGACGACAAAGTCGATCAGGTTGCACCTTGTGATCAAGCCTGAAAATACCTGCTTGCCGTTCCACAAGACCTTGATTGTGGACTCGATGAGCAGATCATCGAGCCGCTCCTCGACTGTCCCGGAATCAAATCTTATTATCCTCCGTTGAACTGTTGCAGGTGGACAATTACTCATAGGGTATCCTCTCCATATAAATTTTTGTTCCTTCCAACCTACTTTTGCCAAATGAGATCCACACCTGAACACCGGCAAAGATTGGATCGTTCAGGGTTGCCCAGAAAAATCTGCACCATATCTGCCCATCACACTTTGCGGCATAGGTAAATTCGGGCACGCCTTTAAACTGGAGATCAGCGAATTGCCCTTTCACCATCCTCTCCAAAAAACGATCCTCTTCAAATGAAGCAACCCTTTCTTTAACCCAATCAGGCAGGGAATCAGGATCGGTTATCTTCTGACACTCCGAAAAGTTGAGGGGCGGCCAACCCCTCACGACCTGCACTCCCGCGGAATGACATCCCGCAAGGAGCAAAAGCAGGGGTAAGGCCGCCCGAACCATGTTCATTTCAATATGACCGCTTTGCGAACGATTCTGGTATCTCCGGCCGAAAGAGCAACGAAATAGACGCCGTTGGGAAGTTCTGTCGGTTTCCATGTGAATCTGTGGAGGCCTGCGCCTTTGACACCGCTGAACACCGTCTGAATCTCGCGGCCGCTAAGGTCATACACCTTGACCTCGACGCTCTGACGGGTCGGGAGGGCCAGGGTGAGCACCGCCTGTTTCGACACGAGGGTCGGAGCGATGTGGAACATGACCTGCCTGATAGGTGTCGGCGGCTGGACGGGTTCAGCGATACCTGATGGTAATGCCGTCGTGAACTTAATGGCTCTGCCGGCAGCCACACCGACGGCAAGCCTATCCATATCACCATCGTAGTAATACTGGATGCCGATCGTCTCGGTTGGATCCTCGATTCCAGTCGTGAAATCATCCTGTGCCGGATCCGTCAGATACTGGAACACGATCTCACCGTCGCCCGTCGGGGTGGAATAATATGCAGGATCGTAAAGGATGATCTGGAAGTTCTCAACGTCTTCGGTATGAGAGTAATGCGGGACGTCCTTCCATTCGATTATAAACCTGTGGTTGGCGTTGTCGGCGTAATAGGCTATCTCTCCGCCATTTCTCGGGTCGAGGTCATCCCACAAAGGCGCTAACATTGCAGGTGGGCCATC
>JAMOPK010000251.1 GCA_027064565.1 Caldifarciminota bacterium
TTGATCTCCTCCGAACTCAGGGCAGACACCCTGATTTCAAGGAAAACGAGCGTTTCCGAATGTTTTTCGGCCTCACGTAAGGCTGAATCAACCGAGTCGAACCTGAGAACCGCCACGCGGTCCGGGCCAAGTATCGGGACGGTCTCGACAGCGCCATCCCCGTCCACGATGACGACCACCTTGTCCGGGCTCCGTTCCACCTCCCGGGCCGAGATCGGGAAGATGGAGCCGGAATAAATCACCTTCTCGTCAAGCCTCTGGTAACGGTGAAGGTGTCCCAGCAACATGAAATCGAAATGCGCCGGCACAACGGAAAGGGGCACCCGATAGGCCGTTCCCAACATGAGCTGACGCTCTGAGCCGCTCTCCTCACCGCCGTCCATGAAAATGTGGCCGACGCCGATGACCCTGTCTGCCTGAAACGGGACCTGGCGGTTCATCAGGTAGGCGATCTTTTCCACATATTCGGCGGCACGCAGCTCAACGCTGTCGGACAGAATCGCCTCCCTGAGCCTGACTTCCGAGGCATAGGGCAGGAGAAAAAGGACGAGCCTCTCCCCTCCTCTTTCAAGCAACAGGAACTGGCCGCTGGTCATCACGTTCCAATCGTCGGACTGCCGACGGAAAACCGAAAGGTCATCCCCGGGTGTGCCCATCACAACGATGTTCCGGTCAAGGTAAAGGGGAATCTCGGCGTTCAGCATGTCAGGCGAGTCGTGGTTACCGGCTATCGCAACGACGAACCTGCCGCTCTCCGAAAGGGCGCAGACCGTTTCGTAAAAAAGCCGCCTTGCCTGAGCCGATGGGTTGTATGAGTCGAAGATATCGCCGGCTATCAGAACGACATCGACGGCCTCCTCCGAGGCTATCTCGACGATGCGGTTGAGGACTTTGCGCTGTTCGTCAAGGAGCGAAAAATCGGTGCCCTCGAAGTGTTTGCCCAGATGCCAGTCCGCTGTGTGGAGTATCTTCATTCCAGTTCGTCAAAATAAGGTTTCAACCTGTTGTAAGTCTCTCTCAGGCCTTCAGGGATAACCTTGACGTCGCCGATTATCGGCATGAAGTTGGTATCCCCGTTCCAGCGCGGCACAATGTGGATGTGGACGTGCCCGTCGAACCCGGCGCCAGCCACGCGGCCGATGTTGGCTCCAACGTTGAACCCATCCGGATCCATGGCTCTGCGCAGTATTTCCATGGATTTCTGCACGAGGTAGAACATCTCCCGGCTCTCCTCATCGTCCAGAAGCTCAAGGGTGTTTTTGTGGGCGTATGGCGCCACCATCAGGTGGCCGGTGTTGTAGGGAAAGATGTTCATCATCACAAAACATTTTTTGCCGCGATACAGGATGTAATTCTCCTCGTCGTCGCCCCTGGGTTTTGAGCAGAAAATGCATTCGTTTTGAGCTGTTTCATCGGCATGCAGGATGTAGGCCATTCTCCACGGCGCCCATAACTTTTTCATAACTCAGCTCCTTTTTTCGTTTATGAATTCTAAGTCCTGCACAGATGGGCTGCAACAGCAGCCTTTCAATCGGTATCGAAAATAAATCCCACACGATGGACATGGACGGCATCGAGTTCCCTGAGCCAGTCCGAGAGCTTCCTGCCGCCATGTTCGACCCTGAGCTCGACCTCGCGACCGTCAGCCGTGGCGATGCGGTAAATCGAGCCTTTGATTTTGCTCCACGGGAATGGGGCGTCGAGTTTCACGATTTCCCGGATTTCCACGCCCGGCGGCATTTCAGGGGTCAGCCGTTCCATGAGTTCCTTCACGTCGTATTCCTTCAGGGTCTCGAATCCGACGAGCTCGGAATCGCTGGTGGCTCCGAGCATCAACGATGGCCCTGAGCTGACGCGCGGCCGTTTGACGTATCCCTCGCTGTATCTGAGCTCAAGTCCGGCCCGTCTGAGTGCGTTGACCATCAACCGCATCAGGTCGTTGTGTCCCAGAAGCGAAGCCGGCGGCCGCCTCGAATAGGTCATCAGGTAGCGATGAATTTCAGATGCCCGCGTCCCTCCGATTTCGGGCAGTTCGATCCTCTCCGGACGGCGCTGCTTGAGGCCCGTGATACAGAGCGGATA
>JAMOPK010000252.1 GCA_027064565.1 Caldifarciminota bacterium
TCGAGAACATCCATCCGATGCTGAAACGGGCGGGCGTCGATGTGGTTTTTGCGGGCCACTGGCACGTCTATGAGGCGGATGAGATAGACGGCATCCGATACGTCGTTTCAGGCGGTGCAGGCGCCCACATCGGCCGATACCCGGAAGCTGGCTATTTTTACCACTACCTGATTGTCACGGTTGACGGTGATTCTGTGAGCTGGGCGGTCATAAAGCCGGGCAACGTCATGCCGCCGTCAGTTGTCACCTATCAGCAGGCGCACGATCACTGGTTCGCAAGGACTTTCATGGTCTCGACGCCGTGGGTGTTCAGCGACAGGGACAGCGGCAGGCTGTGCGTGAAGGTCAGAAACCTCCTGAAGGGCGACCGAGTCCTGAACTTCCGGTGGGAGCCGAAAGACTGGCGGTTTGAACCCGAAAGCGTCAAATTGCACCTCAGGGAAGGTCAGGCACGGGCGTTGTGTTTCGACTATGTGAAAGGGCATAAGGTGCCGAATCTGCTCTATTCGCTCGTTTTTTACGACAGCTTGAGCACAACGATATCCCGTCGGATGGATTTTGCATGGGAGGCTGATGTGCCTGAGCGACCCGGCGAATTCTCGATCCACGTCGAGCCTTCATGGTGTCGGAGCATCAAAGGTCACGATGACTTCTCGGCTGACATCGCAGTCCAGTGGGACAGCGCCGGGCTGCACATCGTCGCAAAAGTGGTCGATGACTCGAACTACACGCTTGTGGATTCGATGAAGCGAACCCTCGGCGATGCCATGGTGGTGGCCTTCGACACCGATGACCCGTTCGACAGATACGACAGCAGCGGGGCATACACCAGCTTCATTTTCGTGCCGGTTGTGGATTCACCGCTTGTCGAGAGGCGATATGCTGTGCCGCCGAACGGCCTCTGGCCGGCCGATTCGGTGCATTTCTCTGTCTCAAGGGCCGATTCCGTGACTGGTTACGACATCCGCCTGCCGTGGAAGACGTTTACCCCGACGCACAGGGACTCATTTTTCGTCAGGATTCTGCTGTTTGAAAACGACGGGGAAGGCCGCAAGTGCGTGATCAAGGTCAATCGTGGTTACGGACTTCTGAGGCTGGTGAGTGATTGATGGGGCTGGCGGGCGGCCGAAGGCCGCCCGCCCTGTGAACTTCAAGCCAGCTTAAGCTCCAAATTTGTTAAGCCTTAGCGAATTCGCAAGAATCAGCTTCATCAGGTGCTTGGCGTAGAAGATGCCGAGGTAGCCCCTCGAACAGGCACGCTCGGTGAAGAACTTGGTATCGTCGGCGCCGCCGTAAATCGAGTGCAGGATCGTCGGATTGGGATGCCACGAATGCCCTCCGATCAGCGAAGGTGTTGAGTGGTCGCCTGTTATCACGAGGACATCCGGCTTGAGGGAGAGCAGAGTGGGGACGAATTTGTCGAAATACTCGATCCGATCGACCTTTTTCATGAAATCGCCGTCCTCACCGGCCTTGTCGGTGTCCTTAAAGTGGAGGTAGAAGAAATCGTATTTGTCCCACAGTTCCTTGAGCGCCTCCACCTCATCCTCGAAGGTCTCCCCCACGTCCGGCGTGTCCATCCCGACCAACCTTGTGAGGCCCTTATACATGGGGTAGGCCGCTATGGCAACCGATTTGAGCTGGTATTTCTCCGGGAAAGGCTCGATGTCGGGCACTTTAGCGAATCCACGCAGGAGGATGGCGTTGGCTCTGGGTTCGTCCTTGATGATCTCCATCGCCTGCCGCACAAACTCGTTGACTATCCTTGCCAGTTTTCTGGCGCCTTCTGAGTCCTCGGTCGGACGTGCTTCAAGCGGAGGGACGCCCGTTTTCTCAGGGTCGGTGTCCGAGACCTTATCGTCGAGGCCTGGCCCCCTGAAGATGACCACGAAACGGTGCTCCTTGCCGGGACGCAGGATGATCTCCACGTCCTCGATCTTTTTGATCCTCTCGGCCAGTTTCTGAACGATCTTGCTGGATTCCTGAGTGGGAATGCGTCCGGCACGTCGATCAACGACAACGCCGTCCCTCATTGTGGCGAAGTTGCCCCTTGCCGCGACATCATTCGGCCCC
>JAMOPK010000253.1 GCA_027064565.1 Caldifarciminota bacterium
TCCTTATCAAGCAATTTGATACCCTCCTTCCAGCTGTGATCCGGGGAAGGAGGGTAAAGCATTTCATATAGGATTTTAACTGAGCCAACGAATACCATTTCGTATAGATTTTTGATGAGTCAATTCGTCAGGTTGACACCCATCACGGGCTGAATTACCATTCCCCGCTATGACTAAAAAAGCGATTAAAACCGGGTTGTTGATTGCCCTGATCTCAGCGGGCAGTCTAAATGCCGAGAAATCAAAATTTAAAGCAATTGTGCTTTCAGCACTTGTCCCTGGCGCCGGCCAGGCATACATGGGCGAGACATCAAAGGCTGAAGTGTTCATAGGACTGGAGATAGCTTCCTGGGCCACTTACTTCGGATTCCGACATCACGGATACGCCCTGGAGAACGAGGCCGTTTCCTACGCTTACACTTACGGTAACCTGTCCGTCAGGAATCCCAACGAGGATTTCTGGTATGCGGTTGAGATGAACCAGAGCCGCTCGAAATACATCGAGAAGCTGTTTCGTGAGGCAAGGCAGATTTATCCGGATTCCCCGGACTCTCAGGTCGCTTACGTGAACGCCAACGCTGTTGCCGGTTCGTGGAGCTGGCCGGGTGAGACCGAATGGTTCCATTTTCAAGACCTGAGGCGGGCGTCCCGCGACGCTTATCAGCGTGCCCTTGTGGTCACCGGTGTCATGATTGCCAACCGGATCGCAAGCGTGGTGGAGCTTATCGTCAACAAACGGGCATCGTCGGATTCCGAAATAGGGTTGAATATGGGTATTACGCCAGGAGGTGTGGCCGTCGTAGGCCTGAGCAAAAAGTTCTGATGGAGATACTGAACGATCTTCCGGAAGAACAATACGTTGAGGTCGATGAATTTCTGGCTTATATCGGCATTTACGATGATGATAAACGCCTGAACGCCTACTCCCGATGGCTCCAGAAGCTGGACGGCTGGATAAGAGGGCGGACAGTGGTGGAAGCCGGTGCCGGTTTCGGCCTGATCAGTCGAAAAATCCTGGAGCATTCCCCTGCAAAACTCATAGCCGTTGAAAGTAATCCATTGACCTTCAATGTGCTCAGAAACAGGTTGGGCGGAGACAGCCGGGTTGTGCCCATCAACATGTCCATCGAGGAATTCGTGCCGTCCGGGCATATCGACCTCCTCGTGCACGAGTTCTATGGCTCGATGCTTTACGACGAGAACCTCTTTGCCCTCGAAATGCTCAGGTTTACCCCGGAGCAGGTTTTTCCGGATGGCGGGGAACTTAGAGCCGCTGTTGTGAGCCTTCGTGATATCCATGACGAGGTGGTTGATCGTTCAGTCCTCAGGCAACTTGAAGGCGTCATCGTTGGAGACCTCTTTGTCGAACACTCACTGACCCCTCAGGATTTCGACATCCCTGTCGCACGATACCGTTTTGGTGAGGGCATAGCGACCTTTGACGTGGATATCTCAGGCAAAGACGGTGAGCTTGTTGCGTTTTCGCTGTTCATAACACACGGCGACGATGTGGTTTGCAGTGCGATCGAGTGTCAGAACTGGTCGATCGGATGGACGCCGAGGGCAGGGGACAGATTCAGGGTGGATTACATCGTCGAGGACGGTTATTCCCGAACGATCTTCTCATGGAAAAACAGAACAACAGGCTGAGCGACAAAAACTTCATCCTGATTGCCATAAACGGCATCCTGTTCCGATTGGGCGCTGTTTTCATCGAGGTCAACACGATCCTACCGCTCTTCATAAAACAGATATCCGGGTCATCGACGCTTGTGGGACTGATCAACTCCATGGGGAAGGCTGGATGGTTCCTCCCGCAAATCCTCTCAGCCCATCTTCTGGACGGCAGGCCTTACAAGAAGCCGCTTTACGTCAGGTGCGCCCTGCTCCGTTGTCTCTCCCTTGCAGCGATCCCGTTCATTGTCCTCGAATACAACCGGCTTGGGGCGAGCACAGTTCTCGTTCTCCTAATCCTCGCCTACGCCGTCTATTCGCTTGCCGGCGGGATGGGCGGCGTTGCCGCAATGGACATAATCGGCGGGACGGTGGCCTCACACAAAAGGGCGCTC
>JAMOPK010000254.1 GCA_027064565.1 Caldifarciminota bacterium
CTGATCCTGATCCTTTCAAGGGCGTCAAGGTCCTGAACCGTGTCGATAATCTCATTAAATGCTTTCTTGATTTCTTCCACCCTACGCTTGATTTGCTCCATATTCACCTCCTGAATCGGCCGAATTCCCAAAATAAAAAACCCCGATTGCCGCGACTACCGGGCACCGGGGTCAGTTGTGGCTTCCAATCGATAGAGTTCAGGCGATCAAAGCATTTTTGGCGATTTCAGCAAGCTTTTTGAAGGTTTCTGCATCGTTGACAGCTAACTCGGCAAGCATCTTACGATTGATCTCCACCCCGGCCCTTTTCAGGCCGTTGATAAATCGGGAGTAATTGAGGCCTTCCTCGCGAGCGGCAGCGTTTATGCGGATGATCCACAGCTTCCTGAACTCACGTTTTCTTTCCTTGCGGTGTTTATAAGCATACTGGAGTGACCTTATGACAGCCTCATTCGCCTTTTTGAAAGTCGAATGTTTCTGTCCGTAATAACCTCTTGCAAGTCTGCGTATTTTCTTATGTCTGGCCCTTCTCGTGGTTCCAGTTTTAACACGCATTTGATTTCCCTCCTAAAGATTTTGACCTGAATTTCGGCGGAATATTATTGTGGATAAGGGGGATACAGTCAAGGCAGCGCTGGACAAACTTTTATGAAGGTTGGATCATGCAGGTGTAAGACGCGACGGCCCGGGATGGTGTAGAATTTCCCTCTTACCCGAAAGGAGGCTGGAATGAAGTTCGGAAAATTCAAGAGATTACACTTTGTTGGCATTGGTGGCTCTGGCATGAGCGGCATAGCGGAAGTGCTCCATAATCTGGGTTTCAAAATCACCGGCTCTGACCTGAAAAAGTCACCTGTGACCGAACGGCTTGAGTCACTCGGCATCAAAATCCACTACGGACACAGACCCGAAAACATCGATGATGCCGATGTGGTCGTCATCTCAACAGCCGTGCCTGAGGACAATCCGGAAGTGGTAGCGGCCCGCGAAATGAAAATCCCCGTCATCAGGCGGGCCGACATGCTGGCCGAGCTGATGAGGATGAAATACTCCATCGCCGTGTCCGGCGCCCACGGCAAGACCACCACCACCTCGATGATAGCAAAGGTCCTTGAGGATGCGGGGCTTGACCCCACCGTGGTGGTTGGCGGCAGAATCAAAGGGCTGGGCACGGGCGCCAAGTTAGGAAAATCCGAGTTCCTTGTGGCTGAGGCCGACGAGTCGGACATGTCGTTTCTTAAGCTTTTCCCCACGATCGCAATCATCACGAACATCGATGAGGAACATCTGGACACCTACGGGGATTTCGATGCCATTAAGGACGCTTTCGTGCAGTTCGCCGAAAGGGTGCCTTTTTATGGCCTCGTCGCCCTGAACCTTGATGATCCCGGTGCGAGGAGCATCCTTCCGAGAATCAACAAAAGGATCATGACTTACGGCCTGAGCCGACAGGCGGACGTCCACGCGAGGGATGTCGAAATCAAAGGGATGGCCTCGACTTACAGGGCCTATTATCGGGAGCATTTCCTTGCAGAGGTCAGGCTTCAGGTGCCGGGCATCCACAACGTCAAAAATTCGCTTTCGGCCTTTGTCGTGGCAATTGAGCTTGAGATACCGCCTTCCATTGTGGCGGAAGCCCTGTCGTCTTTCACAGGGGTCATGCGCCGTTTCGAGATCAAGGGTGAGCGAAACGGCATCAAGGTCGTGGATGATTACGGCCATCATCCGAGCGAGATAGCCGCTGTCCTGCAATCCGCACGGACATACTGGCCTGGCAGGATCATCGTGGTTTTCCAGCCGCACAGATACACGAGGACCTATTACCTGCACAGGAAATTTGGGCCTGTTTTCAACGATGCCGATAAGGTCATCGTGATGCCGATCTATCCGGCCGGCGAGAAACCTATTGAGGGCGTTACGGCCGAGCTGATATTCAAAGCGATTCGGGACTCCGGTCACCGCGATGTAACGCTGGTCTCAGGACACGATGAGGCACTTGAGGTTTTGAAACGGGTTGCACGTGAGGGCGATCTGATAATCACTCTGGGGGCCGGCGACGTA
>JAMOPK010000255.1 GCA_027064565.1 Caldifarciminota bacterium
ATCTTTCAGGTCGGCCGCCCGGCACACGACCGGCCTGCCTTATCGACTACTTCCCCAAAGATTTCCTGATGATCATCGATGAGTCGCATGTAACGATTCCGCAGCTTCGGGGCATGTATCACGGCGACCGCTCGCGGAAGCTCACACTTGTGGAATACGGGTTCAGGTTGCCGAGCGCGCTGGACAACCGACCGCTCAAGTTCGAGGAGCTTGAGGAACTCTGGAATCAGGTCATTTTCGTGTCCGCAACGCCAGGGCCTTACGAGCTTGAGAAATCCGGCGGGCTGGTGGTCGAGCAGATCATCCGTCCGACGGGACTTGTTGACCCCAAAATTACGGTCAAACCCACCGAGAACCAGATAGATGTGATGATCAACGAGATACGCAAACGGGTCGACCGCAACGAGCGTGTGCTCATCACAACACTGACCAAACGCACAGCGGAGGAGCTTGCGGATTACCTGTCTCAGGTCGGTTTTCGCGTGCGATACCTCCATTCGGAGATCGACGCCATCGAACGGGTGGAGATTCTGCGAGGGCTCAGGCTGGGCGAATTTGATGTGCTTGTCGGCGTGAACCTTCTGCGCGAGGGCCTCGACCTGCCCGAAGTGTCGCTCGTCATCATCACCGATGCCGATAAGACCGGTTTCCTGCGCTCCGAGACATCGTTGATTCAGGTTGCCGGCCGTGCTGCCCGAAATGCAGCAGGCGAAGTTTTGATGTTTGCGGACGAAATCACGCCTGCCATGCGCAAAGCCATCGAGGAGACCGAGCGCCGCCGCAGAATCCAGATGGAATACAACAAGAAGCACGGCATCGTGCCGAAGACCATCCGCAAGTCCGTGCAGGAGATAAAGCTGACCACAAGGGTGGCCGACGAACGGATACTTGAGCGCGAGGACATCCGGCAGGTCAAGCTGGAAATTGAACAGTTGAAGCGTGCTATGGGCAAGTTTGAGCTTATTGAGGAACTTGAGCGCCGGATGCAGATCGCCGCATCGCTTTTGGAGTTTGAGAAGGCCGCCGTCTATCGCGATGCACTGATGGAACTTAAGGGGATGAGGCGTTCGAGGAAAGTGAGAGGTGGATGAAGGCTATCTCATTTTAAGATGCAAAGAAACAACTTTTGATCCTGTTTCAGGTTATAGTTCTCTGCAAAATACTGCATAATCAAAGCACTATGAAAGGACAAAGACTCACCATCAAAAATGCTGGAGTGAGGAGTTAAAAAGTGTAATAGCAAGTGCTTGGGATGAGTTTTCCAAGAGCATAAGTTATGCCGGGTGGTGGATAGACAGATTCCTAAACGGGAAGGGTTACTATATGGAGTCGTGCAGATAACTATAAATTTGAAAATGCTCTTTGACAATCTTTAAACACAAAGGGGGAAGAAAGCGATGATGACAAAATTTGTAAGAAAAGCGTTGATTGGTTTCCAGATTTTGTTGATAAGCACCCCTGCAATGATGGCTCTATCCTACATTTTGAACATTCCCATGAGCGCCTTTCTGCTGCCCGCCGGAATCACCACCATAATTTTTCACGCATACATGGGATTGGTAACCCACAAAAGGCCACCGCTTTTTCTCGGCCCTTCGTTCCTAATAGCCTTGATAGTTTACACAGTCAAAAAAGGTGACCCTCATGGTTTCAGTTATGTGACAGGCGGGATAATTGTCGCCAGTGCAGTTTATTTTGCGATAGCTCTCCTGATAAAAACAATAGGACTCTATAAGTTTATAAACCTCTTTCCTCCAGTGGTGGTGGGTTCAATGGTGCTAAGCGTCGGAATCGGGCTTGCATCAATACAGTCGGCTTTCGTGAAACATATTTCATCGGACATAGTCGCCGTTACCCTTGGCTCTATATTGCTCCTCTATGCCTTTGTGAAGCCGGCCAAAAAATTTTCACTGCTTCTCGGTTTCCTGGTCGGGGTTATCTACTATAGCCTGAAGGTTGGGTTCAATTTTACTTTCATACAGCCCGGATCCTTCAGTTCCTTAAGGTTTGCTGTTCCGCAGTTTGATCTCAAATACTCCATCCTTTTTGCGCTTGCCG
>JAMOPK010000256.1 GCA_027064565.1 Caldifarciminota bacterium
GTGGGCAAGGAAATTCCCCATCCTAACACGCTTGAACACCACATCGAGTGGATAGATGTATATTTCATGCCCGAAGGCGCAAAGGTTCCTTACCATGTGGTCAGGTTTGACTTTGCCGCACATGGAGCCGCCGAGGGCGTCATCTCCGAACCCATCGCCAGCTTCGCCTTCAAAACCGATAAACCCGGCAAATTCTATGTGTTCTCCTTCTGCAACATCCACGGCCTATGGGGCAATACTGCAGAGGTTAGGGTAGAGTAGCGAATGGGGGGCATCATACGCCCCCATTTCTGTTTTCGAGCATCCCGGTTCTTAAATCAAACGGTTGAAAGATGACATCATGGAGGTGACCAGAATGGAGGATAAGGAACAACTTGTCCTTGAAGCATTTGAGAAGGCTGGAAAGCCCTTGAAGACTGCTGAAGTTGCTAAACTTACCGGTTTGGACAGCAAAGAAGTCAGTAAAATCATCAGGAAACTGAAAAAAGAGGGCAAAATTATTTCGCCCAAGAGGTGCTATTATGCACCTGCAAAATAGGAGGGAAAAATGGCATCGAAAGAACTGCTCGAAATGCTTGACGAAGCAGTTGCAAGGGAACTTCAGGTTTCCATCCAATACATGTGGCAGCATATTATGTGGAAAGGCGTTAAGGGATTGATAGTTAAAGATATGCTGAAAAAGATAGCTATCGAAGAAATGAAACATGCCGAGATCATTGCTGAAAGGCTTTCTTATTTTGGCGTTACTCCCACCACCCAACCTGCACCGATAGTTGTCGGCGATACCTTTGAGGAGATGATGAAACAGGATATCAAAGATGAGGAGTATGCTATTGATTTATACAGGCGTATAATCCGGAAGGCTCAGGACGAAGATGATTATGGCACCGTTCACATGTTTAAAAATATACTCATCGACGAAGAAGAACACCTTGACTTTTTCCGCGGAGTCCTTGAGGAGTGAGCAAACCGGGCGGGGAGTTTTCTCCGCCCCTTTGTTCTGACCCAAAAGAGAGTAAAATGGTCATGAATAAAGCTGCACTATACAAAATCAGCTATGGCATTTACATAGTGGCCTCAAAGAAGGGCAAGAGGTTGAACGGCCAGATCGCCAACACGGTGTTTCAGGTGACGTCCGAACCGATGCAGGTTGTCATAAGCATTAACAAACAGAACCTCACCCACGAATTCATTTCGGAGAGCGGCGTTTTTAGCGTCTCGGTGCTGTCAGTGGATACCCCCATGGCCCAGATAGGCAAGTTCGGATTCAAATCCGGCAGGGACATCGACAAATTCGAGGGAACAAACTACAGGATCGGCTCAACAGGGGCACCGATCGTGCTGGACAATGCGGTCGCATACATCGAATGTAAGGTTGTTGATTCCATTGACGTTGGGACTCACACCCTTTTCATCGGTGAGGTGGTTGACGGTGACGTGTTGTCCGACAAGGAACCCATGACTTATGCTTATTATCACATGGTCAAAAAGGGCAAGTCCCCCAAAACGGCTCCCACTTATATTTCCGAAGAACCTGTGGGAGCGGCCGAAAAGGAGGGCAAAAAGATGGCAAAATACAGATGCACAATATGCGGTTACATCTATGATCCCGAAGTCGGTGATCCCGATTCCGGGATAGAGCCGGGGACCCCGTTCGAGGAGATTCCCGATGACTGGACATGTCCCATCTGTGGGGCGACCAAAGATGATTTTGAAAAAATTGAGGATTGATGGAGGTGAGAAATGGCAGTCATAGAAATCAAGCCAAATGTGTATTTTGTCGGCGCAATTCACTGGGATCGCAGGATTTTTGACGAACTCATCCCCCTGCCAGATGGAACCAGCTATAACGCTTATCTAATCAGAGGCAGTGAAAAGACAGCGCTTATCGACACCGTTGATCCTGAGGTGCAGGATCAGCTCCTGCGCAACCTTGAAAAGCTGGGCGTGGAGCGCATCGACTACATCATATCGAACCATGCCGAGCAGGACCATTCAGGCAGCATCCCGAAGCTGCTGGAACTATATCCGGAAGCGAGGGTGGTGACG
>JAMOPK010000257.1 GCA_027064565.1 Caldifarciminota bacterium
GACGAGATAATGCGGGGCATGGAGAGCTTCTCGAAGGAGTTTCGTGGCAAATTGGTGACAGAAACGATGCTGGTTGACCTATCCGATGCGCCGTTGAACCTGCAGGACAACCTTTCGGAAAACGAACTGAAAGGCATAGCGGAGTTCGTCAGCAGGCTGTCGCCGGACGTTGCCTATCTGGCCATCCCGACAAGGCCACCGGCGGAAAGTTGGGTCAGGCCGGCCGATGAGGAAACGCTGGCGATGGCTTACCACATCTTCAACAGCATGGGCATCAAAACGGAATACCTGATCGGATTCGAGGGGGACGAGTTCGCATCCACCGGGGACATCGTCACGGACATCCTGTCCATCACGGCCGTGCATCCGATGCGGGAAGACGCCCTCAGGACATTCGTCGAAAGGAACAGAGGGAGCTGGGAGGTCGTCGAACAGCTCCTGCGGGAAGGCAGGCTCAAGGCTGTGGAATACATGGGAAAACGCTACTACCTCCGGGTCATCAAATCCGGCGGGAGGTGATGAGGCAAATCGGATTCGCCATTATAATCGGCACTGACTGAAGGGAGGCAGGATGAGAGCATGAAGAAAAGCGATTTCTGGCAGATTGTCGCTGTTCCGGCGGTGCTGGTCTTACCCGGCCTGCTTGAACTTTATTCCATAAATCCCGTGCTGTTCTACCGTCAGCTGCTGTGGGTCGCAATCGCAACAGTGGTGTTGATTGCAGCCTACCTCGTGCCCGAAGACTACATGAAAAACATCGGCGTCCTGCTCTACGTGCTCTCGGTCATTCTCCTCCTGATCGTGCTGGGCCTGCCGGCACACGGCCCGAAAAGGTGGATCAACCTCGGCAGTTTCAAGTTTCAGCCCTCGGAACCGGCCAAATTCGCCACGATAGTGGTTCTGGCAAGGCTGTTCGACAGGCGGCGGCCCGACACCGCGTTCTGGAGGGCCGTTGTGGCAGCTTTCATCCCGTTCGCCCTGACGCTGATCGAGCCTGACCTCGGCACTTCGGTTGTGTTCGTGTTCATAGGTTTTGCCATGGCGTATCTCGCAGGCGTCAGAACCGAGCCACTTTTCGCCGCTGTGGTGCTGTTCCTGTCTGCGCTTTTCTCCTTCGTGCCAATAGGTTACCTTATTTTCGTGCTCCTTGTGGTTGCGGCAACGAGGATACTGCGCTACTCCATGCCTTTCACGTTCTACATCGTCTTTGCAAGCATAATCGTGGCGCTGCTCACCCCGGTGGTCTGGGAAAAGGGGCTGCATGATTACCAGCGCAAGCGCATCATCGCATTTTTCCAGCCGGAAAAGTTCGAGAAGGACATCGGATGGCAGACCGTTCAGGCTCACATAGCGCTCGGATCGGGCGGATTCACAGGGAAAGGTTTTCGTCGGGGCACCCAGAAAGGGCTGGCTTTCCTTCCAGCCGCCCACACGGACTTCATATTTTCAAGCATCGGGGAGGAGTTCGGGTTTCTTGCCTGCTCACTCATAGTCATTTTGTTTGCATGGTGGATCATCAAAGTGATGCTATTAGCCGGGACGTTGAAAACGGGTTTTGCCCGGCTGTTCGCTTACGGCGTGGCCCTTTCCATCTACTTCCACGCCTTCGTCAACATCGGGGCCAACCTCGGCCTCCTGCCTGTCGTCGGACTACCCCTGCCGCTCATCACTTACGGAGGCAGCCATCTCCTGACCGAAGGCGCCATGCTGGGTGTCCTTTTCAGGGGATTCAAAAACGCGATCGAGTAAATTTTCGGCAGTCTTAACTTTATACTTTGGAAAATTCCACCATTTAACAGGAGGTAATTATGGTTGTTGAACTTTTGTTGCTTACCCTCGTTAACGTCCCCTACATCGGACTGGGATCGACGCCCGGCCCGACACCCGAAGTGTCGCTTTACATCGAAGGAGAAACCGAACAGGTCGTCCATTTCAGGCTCTATCTTGTTCCTGAACCCATGGATTACCTTGCAAGGAGCTATTTTCGGGGATACGCCCCTCAGAACGTAACCGGTTTAAACGGAAACGGGTTTTCATCGGGT
>JAMOPK010000258.1 GCA_027064565.1 Caldifarciminota bacterium
TCAAAGCTGAACCTGTAGGATTTGCCTTCCTCGACGAACAGGTTTTCGGCGCCTGCCACACCGAACGGCGTCATGATCTCGAAAGTGTAGCCCAGGGGTTGCCATCCGATGCCAAGTTTCGCAACGCCATCAGTCCCGGTGTAAGCCCATATCGCTCTCGAATTTCGATGATTCCAGTGGCTTTTGACCAGAACCAGAGCGCCGGAAATCGGCCTTCCATCCGCATCCGTCACGACCACATCGACTGCTGCTGTGTCGGTGTAGCCGCGAACCGTTATCGGGAACAGAACATCGTCCGGCCTCCAGCCGACCACAGCGGTAACCGTCTTGTTGCCCATGCATTCCGCGGATTTGCACGGATTGTCGATACCCTTGTCAAGTCCCATGTTGACATCTAAATGATGCCATCTGCCGTCGTAATAGACCTCGTTCCACTGGTGATCCTCACCCATGTCAATGGCGATGTAAACCGGTATCAACGCAGTGCGGGCGAGCGATGCGAACAGGATCGACTGCTCGCCGCATGACCCATAGGCCTTGTAGTAAATCTGAAGCGGCTGGATGTCCTGAGTGCGGTAGCCAAACCTCATGAAGCCTGAATCTGCCCAGCACTGGAATGCATAGAGCCGTCGGATGGCGTCGAGCGGGTTTCTGGCGTCCCGAACGACATCGATAACCGTTCTGCCGTAGGTCGAATCGCTGAAGTAGGTTGTGCGCCAGAACTGTCCGCCTTTGGGATCGCGGTAGATGTCCTCGGTGTGCCTGAGCCATTGCAGTTCCTCATCTCCCGGCTTGTAAACGCCGCCCTCGGTATGCGGGCCAAACCCAAGAGGTCGCTTTTTCCAGTAATCCACGATCACGTGCGCCGGGATCTCGAAAAGTATTCTCGGATGGACGACATACCAGTAATAGACCTCCGGCGGCAGCGTGTCGCCGTTGGCGTAGAGGATTGTCGAACGGCCATCGGGCAGGTCGATGATTTTTGCATAGTCCAGCTCTTTGTCCGCGCGGTAGATATCCCTTGCGTTTTCGACGACGAGGTCGGCCTCGCCAAGCCGCGCCATCGCCCTCAGCACCTCATGCGGCGTGTGCGCAATCGTGAAAGCTATTTCATCGACAAGCTCATCCGGCGCATCCTGCAAAATCTTGATGTAAGTGTTCAAGGTGGCGGTATCTTCAAGGACATAAAACTTAAATCCTTTGGGAGGCAGATAGATGCGGTTGTAGTATTCGCCGAGCGATTTGTAACTGCCCGGTTCAAACCGCCATGACCATTTTTCAACGAATTTCGGTCCGGATTTTCCGCCCTGATTCTCGAAGTAATAGACTCTGCCATCGACATTTGAGACGAACAGGTCGAGGTCGCCGTCGGAATCGAAGTCAAAGACCGCGGGCACAGCCATCTCGCCGACATCGACCATCACCGAAGAATCCACCTTCCATCCGGATTTCGACTGAACCAGCAACCAGACGTGCCCGGACTGCGTGCCTACGAGCATCTCATCGCGGCCGTCATGCCCGAAATCGACGGCGTAAGGAAAGACCGAGCCGGAGTCCAGTTTCGGGAATTCTTCTGCGGGTTTGCGCGTTCTGACGTCGTAAATCATGCCTTCGGAAGTGCCGGCAAGGAGCCTGCCGCCCAACACCGTTGGCGCCGTAAAGTCATGTTTGAAAAGGATTTCCGTCGATTTGCGGTAGTCCGGGCCGAACAGCACGAAAATCGGACCCCATCTCGTGCCGACCATGAGGTCGGGGATGCCGTCCTTGTCGTAGTTGACCACCCTGACCACCGGATAGGGATTGCCCTCGCCTAAAATTTCTTCCTGCGGCTTCGGAACCTGTGCGATCGTGTCGATTTGAAGCTCACCGGATTTCAGGCCGCTGATTTTGATAATGGTGCCGTCCATGAGTCCCATGACCATCGTGCCGTCCGGCAGGAAGTCGATGGAAGGCGCAAACGGGAACTCGAAGGGGAACAGGACGAGATAGGAAGTATCCGGAAGGTAAAAAGTTTCACCGGCGGGACGGCCGGCTCGGC
>JAMOPK010000259.1 GCA_027064565.1 Caldifarciminota bacterium
CGATAAAGGTGGCCGTCATCGCCACAGTGCGGTCGCCTGAGGACGTCGCAGGGGACTACCTGATAGTCTCTCCTGCTCAGCAAGATGAAGGTCAAAATTAAGCACGGAAGGACCATCGTCCTGCTCGTTGCAGGTGTCCTGATAGCTGCTTTTGCTTTGTGGAAATTTCGGGGAGGGCGGAAATGGCCCTCCCGTCCTTTTTTCGTCGTCCCGCTCATTGAGAGCATGGACATTCCGGAGGATTCCACCGAAAAACTCTCGGACGCCCTCAAACGGGCTGTCGAGGCGACCCTTGATTCCACAGTCAGGGTTGTGCCGGTCTTTTACGGACGGGTCTCAGGCAGGGACGCGATACTCCGGATCCTGAAACGCCGTTCCCCGCTACTCGTGTGGTGGATCTGGGTGGAGCCGGAATCGACAAAACTGATAGCTTTCCGCGCCCCGGAGGCCCAAAATGACACCATCCCCCTCCCGGATACCCTTATCTTCGTCAGGAACGGGGAATTTGACGCTCTGAGCCTTGCGGACGCCGTGCTGGGTGTCAGCTATTTCATGGGATTTCTGAAAAATGGAGACTCAACTGCCCTGAACGCCGCACTGCCAAGACTTGAGAACGTTGCGGTGGACTACGAGGACAGGGATGCCTGGCTCCTGTTAGGATGGTGCTACCTCGGTGAAGGACGTTATTCGCTTGCACGTCAGGCGGTTCTGAGGGCCGACACGTCCGACTTCATGGCGGCTTACGGGTTAGGAGTCGCCCTGTTGCGCGAGCAACGCATGGACTCGGCAATGGTCGCATTTCAGGGGGCGATCGCCCACGCTCCACACGGCTCGGTCATGCCGATTTTCGGCTATGCTGAGGCCCTGATCAAACTGGAGATGCCGGACGAAGGCATCATGGCGCTCAGGTCGGGTTTGAAAAAAATGCCCGATTATCCCCGAGGCCATTTCCTGATGGGATTGGCATTCGATATGGCACAAAGATACGATTCGGCAATGTTTTACTACCGCAAGGCCCATGAACTGGACTCCACATGGGCGACGCCGCTATACAACCTGGCGCTTGTCTATGACAAAATCGGCGACACGTCTGCTGCAATAAAAAGCTACAGGGCCGTCCTCAAAATCGATTCCCTCGCCCTGGATGCAATGGAAAACATAGCATGGCTCTACCTCAAAAAGGGCCAACCGGATTCCTCCAGACGATGGTTCGAGCGGATACTGGCCCACGACTCGCTCTCGACCGATGCGATTTACGGCCTTGCACTCAGCTACATGGAAGACGGTGACTTCGATGTGGCCGACTCGCTGCTGATAAAGTGCATCTCCGTCTCGCCCGAATACCTGCCGGCCTATCTCAAAAGGGTCCAGCTTGCGCTTGAGTCAGGGCAGGTCGAAAGGGCGTTCGACGTTGCGAGAGAGGCAATCGATTCATTGCCCGACGAAGCCCTCGTTTACAACGCACTCGGCGCCGTTTATCTGGCCTCAGGCGACTACCGCAGCAGCGTCAGGGTGCTGGAACAGGCGCTTCAGCTCAACCCATCCGAGATCGACATCATCAGCAACCTCGGCCTCGCCTATCAGATGCTCGATGACCTCGAAAATGCACTCAAATACTACCGTAAAGCCGCTGAGATCAGCTCGGATCCTGAACTTCTTGCCAACATGGCCTCAATTTACATCGAGGAGCACAGGCCGGACGAGGCTTTGAAGGCCCTCAACAGGGCAGAAAAGGCCGATTCATCGAACGCAAGGGTCCAGTATCTCAAGGGTATCGCCTACTTTTTGAAAGGCAACATCGGACTCGCCAGACTCAGCTTTGTGAAGTGCAAACAGCTGTCCGATGACATTCAGCTCCAGACCATGGCGCACACCCACCTCGAAAACCTTTCCCGCTACGGCACGCTCTGAAATCCCTTTTTGAATCCGTGAAACATCGGCGTTATCCTTCACACCATGAATATCGTAGGTTTTTTACTGTTAATCTCATCGATGAGTTACGCCGAGAAACAGGCGCTCATCGATGCAGCTGGAGC
>JAMOPK010000260.1 GCA_027064565.1 Caldifarciminota bacterium
CTATTTCATCAGCACCCTGAGCCACAAAAGCGACGCCGTTGTTCTTGAAAAACTGCTTGCGGCGGAATGGGAGCCCGCCTTTGTGGGGATGCTCGCCTCTGCGCACAAGACGAGGGAGGTCCTTGAGCTTGTCCTTCAGTCGCTCCCTGCCGAAAAGGTGGACCCGGATGTCTTCTACTCCCCGGTGGGCCTCGACATCGGCGGCGACACACCTCAGGAGATAGCCGTCTCAGCGGTTGCCCAGATGCAGGCGATCAGATACGGCCGGCCTGCATCCCCTCCAAAATCGGTGGTCCGTCAGGTCCTTGATGAGCTGAAAGGCCGCAAAAGCTGACCTTTCCGTCCGTAACCCTATCGAATGGCTTATAATTCACCACCCAACAGGAGGACAGGCGTGAAAAACTTGAAATTCTCACTTTTGCTTCTGCTTATTTTTTCTGCGAATTCCGGGGCACTTGTCAGATACGTGTTTCCGGAGCTATCGCTGGACGATTCGACGGTGGTAGTGTCCTTCAAAACGGATGCGCCGGTGACCAGACCGAACGTCTATTATGACAGGTTCGACAACGATGGCCCTTACGGCGATTACCTTTACAACCTTTACTTCAGAAAGGACACGAGCGACACGTTTTTCAGTTTCAGGTTGAAAAACATCGAGCCGGGTGTGCTTTATCGATACGTCGTGACCGTCAACAACGAGCGCAACCTGACCATCCCTTCGAGGGAAAAGTATTTCAGGGTCATAAGGGATAAGAAGGGCAATTTGCGATTCGGACTGGCCTATGATGTCCTGCCTTTTGTCGGATACAAAGGCGATGGCGTGGTCTCTATCCGCTGGGTGCTTACCCGGGAGGCGGATGAGGCCTTTGTCATTGTCTATGACGGCGATCGTCCCATCGCACAGGTCGGCTCGGTCGAAAAGACAAAGGAGTTCGAATACGACATCCACGAACTGCCTCACAACAAACGGCTGTTTTACAGGGTTTATTCCATCTGCGGTGATGATACGCTGACCAGTTCGGGCTGGTTTTCCACCCTCAAGGATCCGGGGCATGAGTTCTCCTTCGTTTTCATGGGCGATTCCCGCTCCAACTGGCGCTGGCCGAACAGCGTTGACCATACGAACTACATTGCGGTCACCACGTTGAACCTGCTTGCGAGGATTTTAGGCAGATACGAGCACGATTTCGTGATTTTCAGCGGGGATCTGATCGGGGGCGGCACCACCGACACGACTCAGGCGCTCGAGCAATACCTGACGTGGCTCTCGGCTGTGTGGCAGGACAACCGAAATGCCTTTTACTTCAACGTGGTGGGCAACCACGACGCCACGGCGCCCAACAGGCGTCTGCCCAACGGCGATTACGTCCCGCTCGAGCCGCCGTATTCCTCCGAATGTTACTGGGCAAGGATGTTCGTGCTCCCGGAAAACGGGCCTGAAGCCCCCAAAGGCATGGCTCCTTACCGTGAGAACACCTATTCCTTCGATTGGGGCGATGTCCATTTCGTGGTTCTGAACGACGATTATGGCTACTACCGCAAGAACAAACACCGTCGCCCGGCCGCATTGACGCCGGAACAATGGGACTGGCTCATAAATGACCTTAAGGCCAATCAGGGGAAATGGATCATCGTTGCCTATCACGAGCCGACGTTTTCGCCGCTCGGCAGACAGGATTTCGACTCGACTCAGATCGACAGCCTGTGGCGGGTCTTCGACAGATACGGGGTAACGGCCGTGATAAACGGTCATGAGCACATCTACGCAAGGCTTGACGTTGATTCCACCCTTGTGCCGGGCATGAAAAACGTTATCCCGCAGTTCATTTCGGGACGTGCCGGCGCTCCGAAGTATCGGACGAATCGGAAACTCGCCTTTGAGTCCCATGTCAGGGCTATCGACAATTCGAGGCATTTTGTGCTCGTCCATGCGTCCCGGGATTCCCTCGTGTTCCAGGCCATCGATTTCGATGGAAAGGTTATCGACAGATGGGTCGCAAAAAAGAGGTGAAAAAGCCCGATAAGGGCGGAAAAAC
>JAMOPK010000261.1 GCA_027064565.1 Caldifarciminota bacterium
CTCCGACAGCGGGCGGGCCGGGGACATCGATTCCCCTCGGTGATGACGCGACCCAATATGTGGATCTGCCCTTCACTTTCCGGTTTTATGGCCAGTCTTACAATGGGATTTCGATATGCTCAAACGGATGGCTGGCTTTCGGCCAGACGAATAGCACCTCTTACGGTAATGATCCAATACCATCTACTGATTCCCCGAACAATATCGTTGCCGCATACTGGGATGACATGAATCCACGGGACGGCGGGCAGGTGGCCTATTACGCCGATACCGCCAATCACAGGTTTATCGTGGAATGGTATCAGGTCCCGCATTACTCCGGCGGTTCGCCTGAGACATTTGAGGTTATCCTCTATGACCCGGCTTATTATCCGACGCCGACCGGCGACGGCGAGATCGTGGTGCAGATGAACTCCACCCCAAGCCAGTCCGACTACACCATGGGCATCGAAAACGCATCCGGAACCGACGGCATTCAGATATTCTACGACAGCGACCTCAATCCCACTGTCCACACAATACAGAGCGGATTTGCTATCAAGTTCACGACTTACAACCCGCAGCAGGCCGTTCAGGAAGACCCCACGGAAGGCCTTGTTCCCATGCTGAGCCTTAACAGGAACGTCCTCTCCGGCAGCAAACTAAACCTGACGATCACTCTGCCGAAAGCGTCCGATGTTTCCATAGCGATTTACGACGCCTCAGGCAAGCAGGTGGCACATCTTGCCCCCGGACGGGTGGATGCCGGCAAACACACCTTCAGCCTCAACACCGGTTCACTGAGAGCTGGCATCTATTTCGCCTACGTGAAGGCCGGGAACCGTTCGATAAGCAGGAAATTCGCCGTGATCAGGTAAGCCAATCATCAGTAGTTAGGGCTTATCGAGGCGGGGCTGACGCCCCGCCTTTCGTTTTTGCGTCTCTCATCTTTCGGGGAATCCTGGGATAAGCGTTCAGGAGAGGCATCCTTTACTCCATGTCCCATCTCTCTGTGTTCACCGTGTCCCTGTGTGATTTTTATTTCGTTTTCACACGGAGACACAGAGGGCACAGGGAAATAAAAATTTCCATCACAAATGAATCAGCAAATGGCCAGCACTTTGGCAGCCATCCCACTCGCTTTTTCTTCATATCATGTAGGCAATCAACCTCCGGCAGGTTGGACAATCCTATCTGACAGCACCGAATCTGGGCGACCTTACATAAAGTGTTGATAACCAACGGATTTGAATGTTTGGTCATTTCCTTGACCCCATTCTTTAAAATCGTTTAGAATTCCGCCCTCAAATCTTAAAACAAGGAGAAAAAGCTATGGAAAGACCCGAGATCAGGACAGAGCTTCCCGGACCAAAGGCTCAGGAATGGCTAAAAAAGGATAAGTTGTTCATTTCCCAGTCCTATCCAAGGAGTTACCCGGCAGTCATCGAAAAAGGTAAAGGTGTATGGGTGTGGGACGTCGATGGGAACAAGTTCCTTGATGTCAACGCTGGGATTGCGGTGTGTGCTGTGGGACATTGCCACCCGGAGGTGGTCTCGGCGATCAAGAAACAGGCGGAGACGTTGATCCACATGTCGGGCACCGACTTTTACTATCCGTATCAGGTCGAAATCGCCGAGAAACTTGCCGAAATTGTGCCCGGCGCACAGAACAAGAGGGCGTTTCTCACGAACTCAGGCACGGAGGCCAATGAGGCCGCAATGAAACTGGCCCGTTACAAGACCCGCAGAACACACTTCCTCGCATTCATAGGCGCTTTTCATGGAAGAACTTACGGAACAATGTCCCTTTCGGCGTCCAAATACATCCACAAAAGTCACTTCGGGCCGTTCGTCCCGCACGTCATCCATGTCCCATTCCCCGACCCATACAGGACGCCGTTTGGCGTTAAGCCCGAAGAGGTCACTGATGCCGTTTTAAGTTATATCGAGGATGTGGTCTTCCATAAGTTAGTTGATCCTGAGGATGTAGCCGCTATCTTCTATGAGCCGATTCAGGGCGAGGGCGGTTATGTGGTTCCTCCGAGGGATTTC
>JAMOPK010000262.1 GCA_027064565.1 Caldifarciminota bacterium
TTTGTATCGAAAAAGACAAAGATTTTCATTTTTTCCACCTCCTGTTGGGTAGATTTATAGTAAGTGTTCCAGCAGGAGGTTTAAATTTTAACAAAGTTTTCTATCACAAACAAAACGGCAAATAGCCTACTTCTTATTGACATGTTTTATAAGTCTCGATATAATGTTCGTGCTATGAAGACATCCAGCAAGCGAGGTGATTCTGGTTATGTAGTCAAGTTCGTTCCGATAGGTCCCTCCGCGCCAAAAGAATTTAGATTTTCAAAGTTTGGATTTTTGGCTTTGATTGTAGGTATTATTGTTTTTCTGGCTTCGGGTGTGGTATCCACAGTGGCATTTATGAAGTCAAATATCGATAAGCGGAGGCTTGCATCTCTCGAGCGGGAAAACCGGGAACTGAAAAACTCATTGGCGGTAATCCAAAGCAAGATTGACAGTCTTGGTGCCATTGTGGACAGTCTTGCGAAGGAAAACGTGTCCCTCAAACTGATGGCTGGCATCATCGATTCCTCGGCGCTGATGGTCGTGGACGATCGTATATCCCTCGCCACCGACCTGAGAGGCGTAGGTGGTAATGCTCCCACAAAACCACAGGAAGAGGTCGGGGAACAGATTGATCAATTATTGGGACTTGCCAGAAAAGAGCGAATATTGATGACCTACGTCGCTGATTCCATCAAAAGGAAACAGGAATATTTCGACCATGTGCCAAGTATCATGCCCACCTTCGGCGTGTTCACTTCGGGATTCGGATACAGGCGTGACCCATTCACCGGGAGAATCAAACTGCATGAAGGACTGGATATAGCCGGGCCAGTCGGCACTCCGGTTTACGCCACAGCCGATGGCGTCGTTGTCAAGGCTGAGTGGCATCATGGATACGGCAAACTGGTCGAGATCGATCACGGATACGGTTTCCGCACCAGATATGGGCATCTTCACCAGATATACGTCCATGTCGGACAGAAGGTTAAAAGGGGACAGAAGATCGGCGCACTCGGCAACACCGGGCGTTCCACAGGGCCACATCTCCATTATGAAGTCAGGATAAATGGCGCTCCCAAAAATCCTATAAGATTCATTTTGCCTGAGAAACAGATAGTTGATTGATGTCATCAAAGGGAGCGGGAATTTGCGGAAAATCCTCTTACTTATCCCCCTGATTGGGGGATTTTTTAATCTTCAGGCTTACTACTTTGGTAAAAACAAGGTTCAATACAGGGATTTTGATTGGCAGATTGTGACCACTGAGCATTTCAAAATTTTCGTTTTGCCCGAAGAAAAACACCTTGTCCCATTTGCCTCATCCGTCCTCGAATCCACCTTCACTGAATACGTCCATGAACTTCACATCAACAAGCTCAACGACAAAATACCTGTGTTAATCTATCCCTCTCCCAACTCCTTCAAGCAGACCAATGTAACGCTCGACATAATCGAGGAGTTCACCGGCGGGTTCACGGAGGTCATGAAAAACCGTGTGGTTGTGCCGTTTAACGGCTCATATCTCGATTTTCAGCACGTGCTCAGACATGAACTCGTCCACGTCTTTCAGTTCCACATATTCTTCAAGGGGATAAGGACTTACTACATCCCGCCCTTCACCATGTCGATCCCACTATGGGTGATGGAAGGGATGGCAGAATATTTTTCATGGGGCGGCTGGAGTCCCGACGCCGAGATGTTTATGAGGGACCTCGTTTTGAACGACAAGGTTATTCCAATAGAGGAACTTGCTTATTATGGCGGCTGGATCATCTACAAAGAGGGACAGGCAATTTTCTGCTTTTTAAACGACGTTTATGGGCCTGAAAAAACACGAGAATTTATCTATCAGCTAAAAATGAGCGGGAATGTGGACAAGGCCTTCAAAAAAGTCACCGGCAAGACCGCCGTTGAGCTTAACGAGGAGTTTTCCATATACCTGAAAAAGAAGTTCTACCCCTCGGTGGAGGAGTTTGATCTGCCCGAATCCAGTCGAAAGATCGAACTGCCCCATGGTGAATCATTCCTGAATTTCGGCGTGCTATCGCCGGATGGAGGCAGGATCGCCCTGATTTCGGACATCTCAGGCTACACCGACATCTACATCGTTTCGGTTTTCGATGGGGAGATAGAGAGAAAACTGGTCTCCGGAGAAAAGTCACCTTCCTTTGAGAATCTGCACCTCGTTCGACCGGGGTTGGACTTTTCGGATGACGGAAAGTATCTGGTCTTTGTGGGGAACAGGGGTGGATATGACGCAATTTACATCTATAACGTCAACAACGGTAAAAAGGTGCGGGAAATCCGCCCGGAGGAGCTGATTGTTTACGAAATGACCGATTCCGGAGAGGTGGCCACCGGAAAACTGCCGATAGAGGCGGTCTATGAGCCATCTTTCTCCCCTGATGGGCAAAAAATCGTTTTCGTTGGCATCCAGAAGGCCATTTCTGACATTTACATGTATGACTTTAAGATTCAAAAACTTCACAGGCTTACGAACAATCTGTTTGACGAAAGGACACCGGTCTTCTCAAAGGAGGGCAGTGAAATCTATTTCCTATCTGACGCATGCGGGGAGTCATGGGACGGGCATTTCGGGAGCTATGCCATCTTTTCCTATTCGCTGACCACCGGGAAAGTCAAAAGGCTATCCCCCCATTACGGCAACATCAATTTCTTGACGCAGTTGAACGACTCTTTGCTGGGATTCATCGGACTTTACCGGGGGGCCAACAACGTCCTCGCCTTCAGCATCAGCAGCGGCGAAGTCTATCAGGTAACGAACTTCCCCACGGATATGAAACTTGTCTCATCGAGTTCGGACTTCTCGGAGCTGGGTCTTTCGCTCATGTGGGAAGGCCAATGGTCATATTTCGTGATTCCGACCCCTGAAAAAGGAATAAAACCCATAAACTATCCCGAAACTCCGCTCGAATTTGTGAAATTGGACAGGGGGGAGCATCTCAAAAGTCATTATAAGACCAAATTTTCGGTGGATTGGATACAGGGCAATCTGGTGTATGCAACCTCCCTGGGCTTTTCCGGCTGGATGACCATCGGGCTGTCCGATGAGCTCGGCAACCACAGGATATCTATCGCAACGGACAGGTATTCCGGCAACACCAATTTCTATTTCCAATATGCCAACCTGACCCACAGGACCGACCTCTATGCGTCGGTTTTCCATTACTGGTCATACGGATTCCTGGACTACTTTTCGGTTTTCAGAGAGAGAAACATCGGTGTATCCACGGGCCTGACCTATCCGTTCAGCAAATTCTCAAGGATAGACCTGGATGTAACTTTCAAACATCCGACACGATATGTTTACGAATACGACGAAAATCTGGGCATGTTTCTGCTTTCGGATATAAAATCTTACAATTCAGTGGAAATCACTGGCAGTTATGTCCTTGACCGCGCCCTTTACTCGTTCTGGGGGCCACTATCCGGTGATCGCGGGGCCATTGAGTTTCACACGGAGTTTTTGACACCTTTCAAATACTCGTATGCACTTTTTGACTACAGGAGATATTCCCGAACAATACCTCGATACTCCACAATGGCTTTCCGGTTCATGGGCGGGATGACTTACGGCGAGCAGGCGCCCAAATTCTGGCTCGGTGGATATAACACTTTGCGGGGATATTATCCCTATGAGTTCAGCGGCAACAACTTTGTTCTATTCAACGCCGAGTGGCGTGTCCCGTTCATCGATACGCTGAAAATAGCGTTCCCCATCCCTTTAACTTTCAGCGGGATCCGGGGGGTGTTATTCTTTGATGCCGGCGCAGTTGATCTCGATAAAGGCTTCAGGCCATTTGAGCGTCAGGCAGACGGTTATCTGGCTTTCAAGGACATAAAGGCAGATATAGGATACGGTTTCAGGATTTACATTGCGCCCGGAGTGGCATTAAGGTTTGATTTTGCAAAGAAATACAACATTGCCGAGTTGAAAGGCCAAACTATGTACTATTTCTCAATTGACTGGGATTATTAGCGTTTTCTTTCGGCCTTTTTCCTTGTCCATTCCATCAATTCCTCATAGCACATGGTGTTGATGATCGCATCGGGCGTGCTCCAGCCTCTGCGTGCGGTGCCAACGCCCAGAACCATCATCCAGAGCTGGCCGATGTTGTGTGTATCCGTGCCGATCGAGAGCTTCACACCTATTTCGTTGGCCTTCCTGACATTGACGTCCCTCAGGTCAAGCCGGTCGTAGTAGGCATTTATCTCAAGGGCCGTGCCGGTTTCGGCCGCCTTTTCGATAACCCTGTCGATGTCAACCTGATATCCTTCACGCTGGGAGATCAGTCTGCCGGTGGGATGACCGATGACATGGACATATGGGTTCTCCATCGCCCTGATGATCCGTTCGGTTGCGTCCTCGTCCTTCCGCCAGATGTGGATTGACGCCACCACGAAATCGAGTTCCTTGAGCACCTCATCCGGGTAATCCAGCGTTCCGTCTGGCAGGATATCAACTTCCGTGCCCGCAAGGAGTTTAACGCCGTCCAGTTTTCTGTTGAGCTCTTTTATCCTCTCGACTTTTTCCATTAACCTATCGATATCGAGGCCGTGAGCGTATTTCGCGCTCACAGAGTGGTCACAAACAGCTATGTATTCATAGCCCATCTCCTTCGCCTTCTCAGCAATCTCCTCAAGGGTGGCAGTGCCGTCGGAATACTTTGAATGGACGTGCAGGTCGCCCTTTATGTCCTTCATCTCCACGAGGTGCGGCAATTTACCGGCCATAGCAGCTTCGATCTCGCCCCAATCTTCCCGCAATTCCGGAGGCACCCAATCAAGTCCAACGGCCGCATAAACTTCCTCCTCTGTTCGGCCGGCAATCTTTTCGCTTCCTCGGAAAACGCCGTATTCGGAGATTTTGAGGCCTTTGGATTTAGCAATTGTCCTGAGGTGGACGTTGTGTTGTTTTGAGCCGGTGAAATACTGAAGTGCTGCGCCGTAACTCTCCTCAGGCACAACACGCAGGTCAACCTGATAGCGGTCGTGAAAGATTGCGGAGCCTTTCGTGTCGCCGGCCGCAAGGACGCGGGTGACGCCCGGCAGATGCACGAAATAGTCGATGATCTTACGCCCATCTTTGCCAGTAGTGAGGATATCGAGGTCACCGACCGTTTCCTTCATACGTCTGAAAGACCCGCATGCGGAGATGTGTTTGACTTCAGGCAACTTACCAACGAGCTCAATGATTTCGTTCACAAGCGGGAAAGCAAGCCCGATCGGGATCCTATCTCGCATCTTTTCGTAAAGTTCGAGGCCTTTCTTGATATTTTCTATCTTTTTCGGCCCCATTCCCGGCAGTTTGGCCAGACTGCCATCCTCAAGGACGCGCTTGAAGTCCTCGATCGTCCTGACACCCAATTTTTCGTAGGCAAGCCGGAGGGTTCTCGGTCCGATGCCCTGCACATCCAGCAGGGTCAACAGTTCCTGAGGCACCTGCGACATAACCTCTTCGTATTTGCTCATTCGGCCGGTATCAAGGTATTCCGCTATCTTTTTGGCTATCCTGTCACCGATTCCCGGAATGGCTTTCAGGGCCTTGATCCCGCCTCTACGGTAAACCTCCTCGATATCTTCGGGATAATCCTCAAGGACACGCGCTGCTTTCCTGTAAGCGATAACTTTGAACCTGTTTTCGTCAAGGAATTCAAGGGCATCGGCCATACGATCAAACATTTCCGAAAGTATCTTGTTCTTATTCATCTCCGTTCCCGTCACCTCCAGATTTAGCTTTAGCTATACTGTAATTGAATAGCTAATGGTAATGCGGACTGCAAATATGCGGTTTGCTTCGCTAACTCAAATCTCTCTCGGTAGCTCCGCATATTCGCCTGTTGTCCGAACAACAGCACCGAAACAAGCTGATGAGCGAAGACCGCCTAAAACTACCCTTTACTTGCCTCCTTTAAGCCTTTCTATTTTTAATTTTAATTCATCATATGTCCTGTTAACCAAAAGAGGTTGTATAAATATACTGGATGTAATCTCCTCCTGTCACATGTCACATCTTTTATTATCTGGGATCACGTTGCTTTAAAAAAATTAAAGCTTTAACATATCGACCTCAATGAAATATGTAGTTTTCTAAAGGTTTGCATAGATTCACCGACACGAAAAAGGAGCAAGGGGAATGGCAATCATAAAAGGGTTTAAAGGCGGTGTGCACCCTCCTTACATGAAAATCACCGCCGATAAACCGATAAAAGGAGTGGATGTCCCTGAAGTCCTTTATGTTCCCTTGAGCCAGCACGCGGGTGCCCCTGCCAAACCCCTCGTCAAAAGGGGGGATAAGGTTCTGGCGGGTCAGAAAATCGGCGAAATAGCGGGTTTTATTTCCGCCAATGTGCATGCCCCCACGTCTGGCAAGGTTAAGAATATCCTCGACCATCCCCATCCTGTAGCCGGCCGCAGCACTCCGGCGGTGATAATCGAGGCCGATGGCGAGGATAACTGGATCGAGCTCAAAGAGAGAGAAGACTACCTGAACACCGAGCCGAAGGAAATCGTGGAGATCGTCAAGGAGGCCGGGATCGTCGGCATGGGCGGTGCAGCTTTCCCGACACACGTCAAGCTTTCCCCACCACCGGATAAGCCCATCGAATTCGTGATCATAAACGGTGCAGAGTGTGAGCCTTTCCTTACAGCTGACGATCGACTGATGCGGGAATTTGCAGACGAAATAGCGGAAGGCTCCTACCTAATCCTGCGCGCTGTTGGCGCCCAAAAGGGATTCGTCGGCATAGAGAGCAACAAACCTGAGGCCATCGAGGCGATGCGAAAGGCGTTCAGCCAGTTCCCGCAGTTTGAAATCGTGGTTCTGCCGACGAAATACCCTCAGGGTTCGGAAAAGCACCTCATCAAGGCGATCACCGGGCGCGAGGTGCCGTCAGGCGGGCTGCCGATGGACGTCGGGGTCGTTGTGCAGAACGTCGGGACAGCGAGAGCCATCTATCAGGCTGTTAGATACGGGAAACCACTGGTCGAACGCGTCACAACGCTCACCGGCGACGCAGTAGCTGGTCCCGGTAACTACCTGGTAAGGATCGGAACCACATTCCGCTATCTCATCGAGAAAACCGGAGGATTCAAGAGCGATCCTGCCAAGGTGATAAACGGCGGCCCGATGATGGGCATCGCTCAGTACACCCTCGATGTGCCGGTTATAAAGGGCACATCCGGCATAATCGCATTCACCGAAAAGAGGGTGTTCCTTGCGGAAGAAGGCCCATGCATCAGGTGCGGGAAATGCATCGAGGTCTGTCCGATGTTCCTCATGCCCACCACAATGGCAAAGCTGATCAAGGCAGGCAGGTTTGATGATGCCCGTAAAATCGGGCTTTTCGACTGCATAGAATGCGGCTCGTGCTCTTTCGTTTGCCCCGCCAACATCCCTCTTGTCCAGTATTTCAAATACGGCAAGGCTGAGTTAAGGTTGAGGAAATGAGGAGGAATTTCCATGCCTAAAAAACAGGAAGAGAGAAAACTTTTGATAATCACGCCGTCCCCCCACATCAAAAGCAGGGCGGACACCCGCAAAGTCATGTGGACGACGGCGCTTTCGCTGTTACCGCCTGTGGTTGCTGGGGTCTATTTCTTCGGATTTCACGCGCTCCTTTTGATAATTGTCTGTGTAGTCTCCGCTGTTGCGAGCGAGTGGTTGTTTCTTAAGGCACGGAACAAGGACACCTCGGCTGCGTTTGATGGGAGCGCTGTGATCACCGGAATCCTTCTCGCACTTGTCCTTCCGCCAAAACTTCCGCTCTGGATGGGAGCGGTCGGAGCGGCTTTCGGCATCATTTTCGGCAAACAGGTTTTTGGAGGACTCGGCTACAATATCTTCAACCCGGCACTTATCGGCAGGGCATTCCTGATGGCCGCTTTCCCGGTGGCGCTCACGACGTGGGTTAAGCCGTTCTACTGGAGATTTCCCCCCGACGCCATAACGACGGCCACACCGCTGGCACTTGCGAAGTTCAGCCATCAGATGACGCCTTACCTCAAGCTTTTCTGGGGCAACGTGGGCGGCTCTATAGGCGAGACATCGGCTTTCGCCATCCTGATCGGCGGCGGCTTTCTGATCGCACGAAAGATTATCGATTGGACACTTACAGCCTCGTATGTGGGAACGGTATTCGTGCTTGGCGGAATCCTCTGGCTCATAAACCCTCAGAAATATCCTGATCCCCTGTTTCATGTGCTTGCCGGTGGGTTGTTGCTCGGTGCTTTCTACATGATCACGGACCTTGTGACCTCGCCGCTGACCCGTAAGGGACGCATCGCTTACGGCATTCTGGCGGGCATCCTTGTGATAATCATCAGGTTGTGGGGCGGCTACCCGGAAGGCGTAATGTTTTCCATCCTTATTGCGAATGCTTTCAGACCGTGGATTGACAGGATTTTCGTGCCCAGAAGGTTTGGGACAGGGAGACGCCCTGGAGGGAAACGATGAAAGTCGAAGTCAAAATGGTAGTTGTGCTCACCGCCATCGCTCTGATTTCAGGCGGTGTGTTAGGAGTTGTTTACACAAAAACAAAACCGAAAATACAGCGTAACCTCGAACTTGCCAAAGAGAATGCCCTCAAAAAGGTCGTCGCTAACGTCCATTCATACGAGACGAAGGACCTTGACCGCTATACCACGGTTTTCATAGCAAAGGATGAGGCTGGACATGTGGTCGGATATGGAGTCCTGATTCAGGGGTCCGGCTTTCAGGGGGCGATAAAACTCATGGCCGGTTTCGATACCACGGGCACGAAACTCACCGGACTCGAAATCATCGAAAACGTGGAAACCCCGGGACTCGGCAACAGGATCACCGAAGACTGGTTCAAGAAACAGTTTCAGGGTCGTATCCCCCCGATAAACGTTGTCAAGGGTAGGAAACCGGAGAACGAGCATGAGATTCAAGCCATCACAGGCGCAACGATATCCTCAAGATCCGTCGTCAGGATTGTCAATCTGGCTCAAACCAAGCTTGCCAGCGTTATCGGCGCCGCACCTTCACCTGAGCCGAAGGAGCAGGAACCGGTTGACACCTCATCCGTCAGCAAAACGCCCGCCCATGAGGAAGCCGAACCGCTTGCTCAACGGACAGGCAAAAACCGTGTCCGCCGTCCCGAAAAGGTGCAGGCCGAACAGCCCGATACTATCTGCTTGAAATACATGTCGAAATTCGTTCAGAAGATATTGAAATGCAAACGGATTCCCATGCCCGACAGCCTTGATGTGTTCGTCGCCTATGGGCCAAACGGCAGGGAGATGGTCGGCTCAATGGTTGAAGGAACCGGCTTCATGGATCGGATAAAGCTCCTCGTCGTTATGGAAAAGCCTGATTTTCGAGTTGTAGGCATCGACATTCTCCAGATGGCTGAAGGTGAGGCGTTCGGCAAGGGTCAGGATTCCGCGTTCTGGAGCCAGTTCATCGGTCACCCGCTTCCCGTTCAACTGAAAGGCGAATCCGAGACCGGTGACATAGATGCCATTTCCGGAGCGACAGAGACGTCCAGAACGGTTATTGCTCTTGTCAACATGGCGAAAGTGAGGGCCGAGAAGGCCCTTACCACGCTCAAAAGCTGATGGAGGGATGAGATGAAAAAGGCATTTGTCAACGGACTTGTTAAGGAAAACCCGGTGCTGGTGGCCCTGTTAGGGCTGTGTTCCGTGTTGGCGGTCAGCAACACCGCCATAAACAGCCTCTTCATGGCAGGGTCGGTGACTTTCGTGCTGGTTTTCTCCTCGTTCATCATCTCCATTATTAGAAAACTCATACCCGATCAGGTTAGAATCCCGTCGTTCATCGTGGTCATCGCCACATTCGTCACCATTGCTGACCTGTTTCTCAAGGCATACTTCCCTGAGATTTCCAAAAACCTCGGCCCATTTGTCCCGCTTATCGTGGTGAACTGCATCATCCTTGCCCGTCAGGAGGCCTTCGCATCCAAAAATCCCGTCCACTATGCCGTCGCAGATGCTCTGGGCATGTCTATCGGCTATGCATGGGTGATCATCGTGTTAGGTATTGTGCGTGAACTGCTTGGTTTCGGAACGGTTTTCGGACACAGGGTGCTCGGCAGTTGGTTCCATCCATTCGTGGTGATGCTTCTCCCTCCAGGTGCTTTCATCACACTGGGTGTTATGGTCGGCATAATGAGATGGCTTCAGGCCAAAACAGCTAAGAGCTGAGGAGGGCGAACATGAATAACCTTTTGATGATCCTTATCGCCACAATTCTGGTGAACAACTTTGTGTTCAGCTATTTCCTCGGTATATGCCCGTTTCTGGGCGTATCGGGCAAAGCGAGTTCGGCCATTGGGATGGGGTTCGCCGCAACCTTCGTCATGACGATGACCGCATTCGTGACGTGGCTGATAAACCATTACATCTTGATCCCTTACAACCTGAAGTTCCTTGAGACCGTGTCCTTCATTCTGGTGATAGCAAGCCTCGTCCAGTTTGTTGAGATGTTTCTGAAAAAGACCATTCCGGATCTTTACAAGGCATTGGGCATATTCCTGCCGCTTATCACCACGAACTGCATTGTGCTCGGACTGGCGCTTTTGGGTTCCATGAGGAACTACAACCTTCTGGAAAATGTGATTTTCGGTCTCGGTGCCGGACTCGGTTTCACGCTTGCACTCACGATAATGGCCGGAATACGTGAAGAGATCGAGCACGCTGATGTCCCCGAACCCC
>JAMOPK010000263.1 GCA_027064565.1 Caldifarciminota bacterium
TAGCCTCTGGGCCGTGAATTCCTTAATTTGAGACAGAACAGCTCGTAAAGCTGACGGGCGGTCATGGGCGAGGGGTCTGCAAGATGGTAGGTTTTCCCCACGGCCTTTGAAAGCCCTGTCAGGGCCACGGTCGCATCTATGATGAAATCTATGGGGACGAGGTTGACTTCCGCTTCGCCTTTTCCGATGTAGGGCAGGGGCAACCATCGGGGATATTTCTTGAAGAAGATCATCACGTAATAAGGGCCATCGAATTTGTCTGTCTCCCCTGTCCGTGAATCTCCGATCACTATTGCCGGCCGGATGATGGTTGTGGGGATGTCCGACATGTTTCTTCTGACTATTTGCTCGGCGAGGTATTTGGTGTGCTCATAATGATTTTTGAATCCGGGAGGCGTCGCCAGCTCGTCCTCGAAGACCGTTCCTTCAAGCGTGCCGGAGACGTAGGCCGTTGAAAAATAAACGAACCTCTCCACACCACCGATCTCAGCAAGGAAATTCACAAAATTTTCTGTTCCGATGACATTCACCCGGTATGCCCGCTCCCACGGCACCGTCAGGTCATAGATGGCTGCGAGGTGAAAGGCATGTTTCAC
The DNA here is from genome assembly GCA_027064565.1 of Caldifarciminota bacterium. GTDB lineage: Bacteria > Hydrothermota > Hydrothermia > B15-G9 > B15-G9 > WGAI01. The sequence goes on from JAMOPK010000263.1 coordinate 597, forward strand.
GCGCCCCCTCAGTTTCTCGATCGTTTCGGGGTCCACGCCTAATTTTTTCTGTGTAATGTCCCCCATGATGATGTGATACCTGCTGGAATCGGGATAGGAGCTGATCTCTTCCCTCGCCTGATTGACCCGCGAGGGTTCCACTATGAGGAAGACATCCTGATAATCGAATTTTTCAACCAGGGCTTTAATAAGCCTTCTGCCTATAAAGCCCGGAAATCCGGTAAAGAGCAAGCTATTCATTCTTTTCCCCCCTGAGTTTTATTACTCTGAAATATTTTTTCACTAATTCATTGAGAGAGGAATTTATACCGCGAGCGATGAAAGGTCCCATAATTCCGCGCACCTCCCTGCTCACGGAATCTATCAATTTTTCCCAGTCTTCGGGACAGCTGCGCTGATCGAGGGAATAGATACTCGTGGCATATTTAACGGCAATGCTTGTTCCGAGATTCGATTTCAGAAATTCGTAAAATTCATATCTCAATCGAATAAGGTTCTCGTCGTCCATTATTTCGAGGGTGTAGATGTTGTTTTCAAGCATTTTCCTGATGGTCTCAGCTATCTCCCCGAGGATTAATGAGATAGTAAATAGGTTGGAATCGTCCTGGAATCTGACAGCAATTGCCAGAGGCAGGATAAATTTCATGAACCAGTGGTAGGTTTCAAAATCGAGGAATACACCGGGATCAGCGTTGAAGGCATCCGGGTTTTTGGAAAAGAAATCGATCCAGTATCCGGCAACGTTTTTTATCCTTTCGGCATGTCCCATATTGTTTTTTATCGGCCAGACCTGTTGATAACGGACGAAATAAACTCCTTCAACCATCGCAGAAAGCCGATGCAGGAGTTCTTTAACCCTTTTTTTGTGTTCAGCCATTGCGCCCCCCAAACTGTTGTTGTAACACACCTCTCATTGCGAGAACGTCGAAATCCTCTTTCATCCCCACAACCAGAAACCCATCTATAGCTCCATGAGACATGTGAATTATGGCTATTCTGCTCGATAATCCGGTGCAGAGCACTTCTTTGAGGCGGGCTTTCTCTTCTTTCTCTGTCAACACGATGGTTTTTATCAGATTCCTGATCACATTTTGGGGGAAGACGGCGTGTTCTTTTGTCCTACTCGAAATAACTTCGCCAGTTTGGGATACAAAAGCCACAAATTTTGCGTCAAGAACGGCAAGGATTCGCTGCAATTTATCCTCTATTTTCATCCCCCTCCCTCCCTGGCAAGATGAGGTTCAAGATTATCCCGATGAGACCCGATACAACCACTCCTTTTATGTATACTCCTTTAAACGCAGGGACAACCACGTCAAACACCGCGACCGATAACATTATCGACATTATTATGAAGTTTCGGCTGTTGGCTATATTGACTTCGTTTTCAACGAATATTCGAATCCCGATCGAAC
>JAMOPK010000264.1 GCA_027064565.1 Caldifarciminota bacterium
CATACGTCTATCCATCGAGTATGGCGTCAAAAAATTCATATACATCTCATCGGGTGGGGCATGCTATGGCAACCCGGTTTACATGCCGTGCGACGAAAACCATCCCATCAACCCGCTCAGCCCCTACGGAGTCAGCAAACACACTGTTGAACATTATCTTTATCTCTATCATGAAAACAACGGGCTTGACTACGTCGTATTGAGATACCCCAATGTGTTTGGGCCGAGGCAGGATCCATACGGGGAAGCCGGGGTGGTCGCCATATTCTCCGAACGCATGTGGCGCAAGAAACCGGTCGTCATATACGGCGACGGAACGCAGGAAAGGGATTTCGTTTTCGTGGAGGACATCGCACGGGCCAACATCCTCGCTTTGAATGACCTTGACACAAACGTCCCCCCGATATTCAATCTCGGAACGGGTAAGGGGACATCAGTCAATGAGATCTTCCGCATCCTTGCCGAAATAACGGGCTATGACCAGGAACCGATTCACGAGCCACCGCGTCCGGGAGAAGTGTATAAGATAGCGCTTGATGCGACCAGGGCGGAGAAAATACTCGGCTGGAAGCCCCAATATTCCCTTGAGGACGGCTTGAAAATCACCGCTGAATGGTTCAAGAACATAGGCTGAATCTGACAGGTGTGGTCCTTGCAGGTGGCAAGGGGAAAAGGCTGGGACTGCCAAAGGCTTTCATAAAGGTCAACGGCGAAAGGTTGCTTGATTCTATCCTCTCACTTTTCACGGAATTATTTGAAGCCACATTGCTTATAAGCGGCGAATATGAGTTGAGTGTGAGTCACCCGGATGTGAGGGTTGTAAACGATCTCTATCCTTCCCTTGGGCCGATAGGCGGCCTGATCACAGCCATAAAGAACTCCGCCACACGATGGATCTTCATGACGGGATGCGATTATCCTATGCTGAAAACCGAGCTGATAAGATACGTTTCAGAAAAGGCGCTCAACCATCCGGAATATGACCTCGTGATCCCGCACGTGAACGGCTACTATCAGGTCCTCCATGCGGCCTACAATCGCAGACTGGAAAAGGTCGTGGAACAAAGGATCGGACAGGGGAGATACAGCATAAAATCGATGATAAAATTTGCACCGATAAAAACCCTCGTGATTTCAGAGGATGAGATTCGGGAAGTAGATCCCGAACTTGTGTCGTTCGTAAACCTCAACACGCAGGACGAGGTTGAGAAATACAACCTCAGGGTGACCGTTTAATCTTTATGCACTTTCTCCTTGGCTTCCTCTATGAGTTTATTGAGGTCGGTGACGCCCTCCTTGCCATCGTATTCCGCCACCCCATATCTGAAACCGGGGAGCGGAAGCATATCCACACCGATCTTGATGGACATGCCTGATACGTGGCGCGAGAACCAGTTGAGGAATTTTACAAGCTCTGATGGGCTTTTCTCGTAGGAAACCAGAATGAGCTCGTTGTCCCCTATGGAGGACAATATCTCGTCCCTGCCGATGGCCTTTTTCATCTCGTTGACAAATTCCCGCCTGATGATCTTGCTGATCCCCTCTCCGTAGCGTCCTGTGACCTCGTCCAGACCGAGGATTTCGATGTAAGCAAGGGTAAATCTCTCTTTGAGTTTCAGCCTGTAAACTATGGAGGAGAAATGATATAGGCCTGTAGAAGGCTCAATGACTATCGGTCTGAAAGAAACAGATGGAGTGAACCACAGCAAAGAGGAGAGATAGGACGCCGTTGTTTCAAAAAATCTTATGTCATCGGGGTCGAAAGGTTGTTCCTTGTCCTTTCCGACGTAGATGGCGCCAACCACACGCTCGCCAGAGTAAATGGGAATCACTATCTCATTTGCCACATCCGGTGCTCTCCGTCTTATCGACTCAATGATTTTCTCCGACAAGGCCTCAGGGTCCTGAACCTCCGATATCTCCTCGCTCCCAAGGTCAATTCCGAGAACCGCAAAGGGGACAAAATTTCCAACTTCATTGGCAACAAATATCCCGAGATACCTGTAACCCATGTTGTCATGCAACGTTATCAGGGCACGAGTTACTATCTCCTCAAAGTCGCTGCTGCTACGAATTATGTTGGCTATTTCGTAGAGAAGAAGCAGACGCCATTGTGCAAGTGAGCTCTCAAGTCTTATCTGTTCGAGTATCTTGGCCTCCTCCGAGCCTATGGACTCCTCCATCTCAATGGGCTTGTCGAATATCTTCAACGCTACCTCAACGATGTTCGGATCCCACTGCTTGCCTGCGCCTTCCTTGAGTATCTCCCGCACTTTAGGCCACGGTATCGCCTTACGATAAATCCTGTTCGCCGTCATGGCTTCGAGTGAATCGGATATAGCGAGAATCCTTGCCTCAAGCGGTATCTCCTCGCCCTTGAGTCCAGAAGGGTATCCTCGTCCGTCCCATCTCTCATGATGGTGCGCAATCCACGGCAGGATTTCCTTTATCTCATCGACTTCGGACAGGTATTTTTCGCTCCAGATCACGTGCTTCCTGATAATTTCAACTTCGTTTTCTGTGAGCGGTCCGGGTTTCGATAGGATGGAATCGGGGATGCCGATCTTCCCAACATCCTGCAAAAGCGCTGCAAGGCGCAGTTTCTTAAGGTGCTCCTCATCAAACCCAAGGGCTTTTCCTATTCTAACGGCGTATTCTGCAACCCTTCGGGAACGACCGGCAGCCATAGGCTCCCTTGCATCTATTGCCGATTGAATTGCCCCAACAATTTTGAAAATCAATTCATCCATATTCTCCTCTCCTGACTTTCAAACTGAATTTTAATTCATGGCAACGGAGACGGTCAACTTCAGCGTATCTCAATTCATAAGGCCCGGTTGCCGCTATCCGTTCGTCTCTTTGACGGCTCACATCCCCAACTGCTCTTAGGAAATTGGTTTATTGCCAAGCAAGATGTCTGATCCACTGATCTCTGATTTTATCCTACGGTAACCTGACCGAGGGAAAAGCTTTGCTGTATCCGCCAAATTGAGGAGCGAATTGAGAGTGATTATCTATTCCCTTTCCTCAAGTTTATTCCACAATCTCCCCTTTTAACGTTCTTAGGAACTGTCATTTTAGGCCGTTATTTTTGAAAAATACAGAGAGATTAGCCAATAATAGAACCATGTTTGTCATAATGGTCTATGACGTCAAAGAGGAGAGAGTGGCAAAAGCGCTCAAAACGGCCCGTAAGTTCCTCAACTGGGTCCAGAACTCGGTTTTTGAGGGTGAACTGAGCCGCGCACAGCTTGAGCGTTTGAAGGCGGAGATGCGAAACGTCCTGAATCTCGACGAGGATTCCGTGATATTTTACAAGTTCAGGACAAAGGCCTATTTCAACCGAGAAGTGCTTGGCATTGAGAAAGGTGGTGAGGAGAGCTTTCTCTGAGCTGATAGGGTCAATAGGCCAGTTCGACCGCCTTATTGACATGGGATGTGCTTTGCTTTTAATATTTAGTCACTTCCCCCATCTGGCCGTTCCAAACAAACTCAAAGGGGTCATTGTGAAAACCGTTCCGACGTTCCAGGTTGTCGTAGTAGGTGGCGGGCTTGCCGGCGCCGCTGCCTCGAAGTTTTTGACCGAACAGGGGTTATCGGTTATCACTCTGGAGAAAAGCCTGTCGTTCGGGGATCATATCACCTGTGGCGAAGCTGTTCAGGACTGGGTTCTTAAAGAACTGGGGTTCCACGATCCCGCACCGGTCGTGGATTCCAGAATCGAAAAGGTCACTCTGAAACTCGGAGAAAGGTCAAAGACGTTCTACGTGCCAGGGATAAGCATTGTCGATAAACGGGCGCTCATCCGGCAGCTTGTCACGGAAAGCGTCAGGAACGGCGGAAAAGCGGTCTCAAATGCAAGATTTACCGGACTCAGGTTCATGGATGACGGGAAGATAGAAGTTGAGTGGCTTCATCGTGGGAAAGAGATGAAGGTTACGGCCGATTTTGTGATTGCAGCCGACGGCGCAACTTCAAATGTCTGTCAAGCCGCTGGATGCGGACGCCCTGAGGAAATCATACATGGAGTCAACAGCCTGATGTTACACGGGTCATTCAGAGAGGGTGAAATGATATTTTTCGTCGGCCCCGAATTCGGAAAAGGCTATGGCTGGGCGTTTTCCAAAGGAGATTCAATTGCCAATGTGGGTGTTTGTGGCGGTAACGTTGATGCTGTGATGAGAAATTTTGACCACATCATCGCCGAAAACTATGCCGGGGCAAGCGTATTGTCCTATGGCATGAAGCCGATCCCGGTTGGCATGAGGAAAAAGGTCGCTCAAAATGGCGTGTTTGCTGTTGGTGATGCGGGCAGTTTCGTTGAACCCCTCTCCTATGCCGGGATGTGGGGAGCGGTTATGTCTGCAAGGATGGCATCAAAACACATCGTCCGGTTTTATCATGGAGATCACAAAAGCAAAAAGGAAGCAATCAGGGGTTTTCTGAAAGACGTCAAAAAGGAGTTTTCTCTCCGTTTCAAACTGGCAGCACTGGCGGTTTCCGCGTTTCAGGGAATGGACGAGCAGGACTGGCAGGACTTCTTCGATTCGCTGGATGCCAACTTCCCGGATGGCCGGGTCGGGGACGTGGATCCGTTCAGGCTTGCAGGGATATTTTTAAAGGATAGAAAACTCAGGCGTATTTTAAGAGGGAAACTGAGCAATGCAATACTCGCGGTTATACAAAGAGCTATTTCTTGAGCACGGGGAGCGCGGTATCTGGGTGTTGCTTGACCCCGACAGGCTTGATCGGAAGAACGTTCACGGAAAGGTCGAGCGGATTTCAAAGATGCCTGGGGTCAAAGCCATTCTGATCGGCACAAGCCTGTTGCTCTCGCACGATTTCGATGAATTTGTCATGGCTGTTAAATCCTCGTCAAAAGTCCCGGTGATATTGTTTCCCGGAGGCGTGAATCAGGTTTCGCGCCACGCTGATGGCATCCTTTTCCTTTCATTGGTCAGCGGGCGGAATCCTGAGCTTTTGATCGGGGAACAGGTGAGGATGGCACCGCTGGTCAGGCATTTCAACCTTGATTCGATCCCCACGGCCTACATGCTGATAGAGTCCGGGGGATTGCCATCCGTGGAATTCGTCACGCACACCATACCGATTCCACGGGACAAACCAGACATAGCCGTGGCCCATGCCATGGCCGCTGAACTGCTTGGTTTTCAACTGATTTACATGGAAGCCGGTTCCGGGGCACGCTATCCGGTGCCTCCGGAGATGATCCGGCAGGTAGTCTCCTCTGTGGAAATACCTGTCGTGGTCGGCGGCGGTCTCAGAGACAGAAGTTCTATCAAGGCAGCATTCGATGCCGGTGCCCGCTACGTCGTTGTGGGAACTGCCATCGAAAAAAACGAGAGATTTCTGGAGGAAATTTGAAAAACAAAGAAAAACCCAATCAGGTGGCAGGAGGTCGAGAAAATATGGACATAAATGAGCTGAGATCAAAAAAGATAGCGGAACTTTACGAGCTCGCTAAACAGCTCAACATCCCAAACTATTCCTCTTACCGGAAGGAAGAGCTGATCAAAAAGATCATCGAGAGTCAGGCTAAAAGCGACGGACTGACCTACAGGGAAGGGATACTGCAGATTCTGCCGGACGGGTTCGGATTCCTGAGGTTCCCGGAACATAACTACCAGCCATCGTCCGAAGACGTTTATGTATCCCCGTCTCAGATCAAGAAGTTCGCCATGCGTGTGGGGGACGCTGTGGGCGGTTTGATCAGGCCCCCGAAGGAAGGCGAAAGGTTCCCCGCACTCGTCAAGGTGCTGGCCATCAACGGAATGGATCCTGAAGAGTCAAGGGGCAGACCCGTGTTCGAGAAGCTCACGCCGTTCTATCCCACTGAAAAGATCAACCTTGAAATACCCGAAAACGATGACCTGTCGATGCGGATAGTTGACCTGTTCGTTCCGATGGGCAAGGGCCAGCGCGGACTCATAGTCTCGCCGCCGAGAGCAGGAAAAACCGTCCTGTTGCAGAAAATCGCCAACTCCATAACCAAAAATCACCCTGAGATCAAATTGATCATCCTCCTTATCGACGAGCGTCCTGAGGAAGTGACCGACTTCAAGCGTCAGGTGGATGCCGAGGTTATTTCGTCCACTTTCGACCAGCCTGCAGACAGGCACACCCATGTGGCGGAGATCACGCTTGAGAGGGCCAAAAGGCTTGTGGAGCTGGGCCACGATGTCGTCATCCTGCTCGACTCCCTCACGCGCCTTGCGAGGGCCTACAACGTCATCACCCCGCATTCCGGAAGGACGTTGACCGGCGGAATCGACTCAACAGCGTTGATCAAGCCCAAAAAGTTCTTCGGTTCGGCGAGAAACATCGAGGAAGGCGGTTCGCTCACCATCATCGCCACAGCTCTCATCGAGACAGGGTCGAAGATGGACGAGGTCATCTTCGAGGAGTTCAAGGGAACGGGCAACATGGAGCTTGTGCTCGACAGGCGGCTTGCCGACCGCAGGATATTCCCGGCAATCGACCTCAACAAGTCCGGCACAAGGCGTGAGGAGCTGCTCCTGCCCCGTGACGTCCTCAACAAGGTCTGGGTGCTCAGAAAGGTGCTCTCCGAGATGAATCCCGTCGAGGCGATGGAGTTCCTGCAGCAGAAGATGAAACTCACTTCGTCAAACTATGAGTTCCTGAAATCGCTCGCAAACGGCAATTACAGCGATTAGCGGAGAACGAGATGCCGAAAAAGCCTAAAATCGGGCTTGTGAGCCTCGGATGCCCGAAAAACCTTGTGGACTCGGAGTTCATCCTCGGAACTTTCGCCGAGCACGGCTACGAGGTGGTTGAAGCCGATGACGCCGATGTGGTGATAGTGAACACCTGCGCTTTTATCCACCCGGCCGAGGAGGAGAGCGTCGAGACCATCAACGAATTCATAGAGCTCAAGAAGAGCGGCAGGCTCAGGGCCGTGGGCATAGCAGGGTGCATGGTGGAGCGTCGCCGTGAGGAAATCCTGCGCATGTTCCCGGAAGTCGATTTCGTGATCGGCACCGATGAGCTGGACAGGGCAGTTGAGCTGTTCGAGAACGCCGTCAGGGAAATCCCGACCCGCGTCCCACACCGCAATTTCTCCGTGCTGGAATACCCGAGATTTGTGACGACCTATCCCTACGCCTACATTAAAATCGCCGAGGGATGCGACAGGAAATGCAGTTTCTGCACAATCCCATCGATTCGCGGGCGACATCGGGCACGCCCCATGGATGACATCCTCACGGAGGCCCATAGCCTCGCCGAGATGGGCGCAATGGAACTGGTCATAATCTCGCAGGATCTGACCCTTTATCCCCGTCTCCCGGAGTTAATCGAGAGGCTCTCGGAAGTTGATGTCGAGTGGATCAGATTGCTCTATCTTCACCCGGCCGGTGTCAACAAAGCGCTGATGGAAGCGATAGCCCGAAACCCGAAAATAGTGCCTTACGTTGAACTTCCGATCCAGCACATATCGGATCGTATCCTGAAGCTCATGGCACGGGACGGCGGGAGGGCTGCAGTTGAGCGCGCGATTGACCTTGTGCGCCAATACATGCCCGACGCCTTCATCAGGACAGAACTCATCATAGGTTTCCCGACGGAAACGGATCAGGAATTCCAGAAGCTGATGGACTACATCGAGCAGGTGGGGTTCGAGAGGATCGGCATATTCAAATTCTGGCCGGAACCGGGCACGCCATCCGCTGAGATCGCCCCCCGCATCCCGGACGAGGAAATTGAGAAAAGGATGGAGATCGCCGAGCATACCGCCTATCACCTCATGGAAAAAGCGCAGAAACGGCTCCTGAACCGCGATGTGGATGTGCTTATCGAGGAAGTTCACGGCAGAACGGCCTACGGCAGAACGATGTTTGATGCGCCAGAAGTGGATCTCTCGATCGTCCTTCAGGGCGATTTTCAGCCTGGTGACCTCGTGACAGCACATCCTGTGAAATTGGACGAGCACCTCGACCTGATCGACAGCAGTTACAACGAAGAGGAATCCATGAAGGAGTTTATCATCGAGCTGTGAACTTTTAACTGAGTCTATCATCCCAATCCATGCAGTTTGCATCACGTTCATGAGCTATTTTTGTGCGTTGGAGAGGATAATGACAACGGCTGTCTCACCTAAAACCGCCAGCAACTAACAACTCAAACCATCCTGCCCTTGAGAAGCCCCCGCATACCTCAGGCGTTCCATTGACATTTTTAGGAATTATCTGTCCGTTCTTTTTGTGAGATATTGCTGTCAACCGCTGTGTGAGCTATAATCGGCATCACCATGAGGCATTTCACGGATTCCGATGTCGAGGGCGGAAAAATATACGATTCCAAGCTATTTAAGAGGATGATACGCTATGCGTATCCCCACAAGCACCTCTTCATTATCACAGCCGTTCTCCTGCTTTTCACCACTGTCTTTCAGGTTATCACACCGTATATCACAAAGACCGCTATAGACAGGCATATCGTTCCCGGTTACGTCAAAGTGGACCTCACGAAGGCAGGTGATGTGAAGGTCAGCGGCATTCCCATCAAGGGAAACGTCCTTCTTATCGACGTAAATGAAACGCCTAAACACGTTGTTGAGGTGTTGCAGGCACGCGGCGCAATTATGCCGGGCCGCTATGTGCTTGTTGATCCCAACGTGGGACGTGCCGGGGAGGTCATAGCGGCGCATCCTGAAATTTTCGAGAAAATTCCCGAAAAGGAGCTTTACATCTTTCCGGTCAATAAAACTTCCCTGCTGTCGCGGAGCGAGATCACAGCGCTCAGGGGTAGGGACATCAGAGGAGTCATCAAATATGCCTTGATATTCATGGTGATTCTTATCCTTAACATGGTGTTCTCGGCGATCCAGACCTATGCCTTGAGCTATGCCGGTCAGAAAATCATGTATGACATGCGGAAAGAGGTTTTTGGCCACATCCTCAAGCTCCCGGTCCCGTTCTTCGACAGGAATCCCGTTGGCAGGATCGTCACAAGAGTTACAAACGACATTCTCGCTATAAACCAGATGTATACCGACGTCCTGATTTACCTTTTCCGTGATGTCCTCATGGCGGTTGGCATATTCATCATCATGGTGAAGATGAACATCCGGTTGTCTTTTCTGATTCTCCTGCTCGTGCCCCTGCTTGTAGCTTTGACGGCGTGGTTTCAGAAGGCTGCTCGAAAACAGTTCCGCAAGGTCAGAAAAGCCATCGCCCGAATAAATGCGTTCATCCAGGAACATCTCGGAGGAATCGAGATCGTCAGGTTGTTGGGAGCCGAAGACGTCGTCACAAAGAAGTTTGATATGGTCAACAAAGAGTATTATGATGCCACGATCGGGCTGATTTATATTTTTGGCACCTTCCGGCCGGCAGTGGAGCTGCTCAGGTCAATGGGACTTGCGCTGATAATCTGGTATGGCGGCGGTCAGGTTATAAGGGAAGCCCTTTCGTTTGGTGCACTTGTGGCGTTCATCTCTTATGTCAGGATGTTTTTCCAGCCGATCATCGAGCTGGCCGATAAGTTCAACATCATGCAGGGTGCAATGGCAGCGGCTGAAAGGATATTCGGGATACTCGACACACCGGCGGAAAAATACGATGGAAAAACCCTGTCCGATGTCAAAGGCCACGTCAAATTTGAGGATGTCTGGTTCGCATACAACGACGAAGAATGGGTGCTCAAAGGCGTTTCCTTCGAGGTTAAGCCCGGTCAGACTTTCGCAATAGTCGGACCGACGGGCGCCGGTAAGACCTCGATTATCAGCATCCTGCTCAGGTTTTACGAGATACAGAAGGGCAGCATAAAAATCGACGGCGTTGACATAAGGGAACTGGATCTGCGGTTCTTGCGACGCCAGATCGCTCTGGTGCTTCAGGATGTATTTATTTTCTCCGGCACAGTTCGGGATAACATCAGGTTGCATTCCGGAGAAATAGGCGATAAGGAAGTGCTTGAAGCCGCCCGATACGTTTACGCCCATGAGTTCATCAAAAAGTTGCCTGACGGTTACGATTCCGAACTTGGCGAGCGCGGCCTAAACGTGTCAGTTGGACAGCGACAGCTGATTTCCTTCGCCCGTGCCGTTGCGTTCAACCCCAAAATCCTTATCCTCGATGAAGCAACTTCGAGTGTGGATTCCGAGACCGAACATCTCATTCAGGAGGCCATAAAGAAGTTGCTCAAGGGCAGAACCTCCATCGTTATAGCCCACAGGCTTTCAACCATTCGCGATGCTGATCAGATAATCGTGCTGTCGAACGGCAGGATCATCGAGCAGGGCACCCATCGCGAACTCATGGAACGCAAGGGGTTCTACTATTACCTTTACACCATCCAGTTAGGCATGAATAAGGCAAGTTGATACGTCCCCTCGTGGTGGCGAACATAACTGACGGATTATCAGCAAACCTATCCGCATTTTGCCTCACCGTCATTGCGCTAACAACTCCTGCCATTTTATCCGGGGCGCCTTTCCTAACCGCAAATACACCCAAATCTTATAACTCTCCCATAGGACAGGTAAACAGAGAGGAGGGACGGGCGATGGGAGGGGGAAAAAGAATTGTCACCTGTGGAAGAACATGTCCAAGCTTTAGTGCGGCACTATCTCAAAAGGATGTAGGACGGCAAAAATATCGCCATCCTATCAATTTTAGAGGGGCTGATCAACGCTTTC
>JAMOPK010000265.1 GCA_027064565.1 Caldifarciminota bacterium
GAGAAAGGCGAAGTGGTGTCGAAACAAATAGTATCGCTGTTACAAGCCGCACATACTGGTTCTACCAGTGATATATGCGGAGGTGAAGCATCGGCTAAAAAGGTCCATACAAATGGTGAGGTAGGCACAAGATCATGTCCACATGTATCGGTAACATAAAAGTGTGCTTCGATGGGCTTTACCACTTGGGTTGAGCAAATGACATCCATAGGGATATCGAAAGTAAACCATCCCGATGTGGAATTAGGATTGTCAGGAGACCATCCGCTTGAAGGACCTTCAAAAATAAGGGATCCGTTGGAGAAAAGCGTGAGAGTCGCTGTGTTATTTATTGGGCAACTGCAAGCTCCCAGAGTATCAGATACATGAACCCTTATTGGACAACTTTGTTGCATGCCCAACGAATCGCAGCACAGACAACTACATTCACCGGGTATCACGCTGTCAACCCTCAAAACCACATCAGGTTCCACCCTTCGAGTGCAATAGTGCAGACAGTAAAGGGCTCCTATACATATTGGCGCATTGCAATTGCCTCCACTTGTTACCTGCACCTTGAGGACATTTTGGCCCGGTTGGAAAAAGCTCGGCGGTATCGAATACGCAACAGGGCCGTTATACCACGTTCTATCACATGGGTAATTTCCCACATAATGACCATTGAGCCAAATTTCTGCACCATCATCTACAGTTATGTCCAGACAGGCTTCACAAACCCTCTCTGAAGGGTCGATATTAAAAACCGTAAAGTAAGTCTCTGTGAGTGAACCGGAGTGGCGCCCATCCCGTCGTCCAGAAACCCAATGGGCGTTACAAGGAGGATTTTGCATAGGGAAAGTGATGGAAGACCACCACGTGTAGCAAAGGCAAGGAGGCAACACAGCATCGATAGGTGCATCAACACCTGGATCAAATCTCTCATTCCTGTTGGTATCAAAGTATGTATTGCTTTGGCTACTGGGGACATGGTGCCAATGTTCTTCTTCACAGCATGGCGAAGTCATATCTATCTTATCACATGTGCTGTCAAACCTCGCAGATTTCACTCTCACCGTAATCGGTCCTGTGTCAACAAAAGCTGTATCCCTTACCACAGTAAACTCCCAAATATCGCTCTCTTGCAAAAGCGTTCTCCGTCCCACACGAGATGGTCCAAAGGCCTGAATTTGCCATGCATAACTGTGCCCATCCTCCATAGCCGGAGCGGATAAGGGATATTGGAATGGAGAAATGACATCTTCACTTTCAAAGAAAGTAGGATTTGTTTGCATGGCCTGTTCCTTAGTTTGTCCCGGATTTATCTCAACAATCCTTAACTTATGTGTTACTTCCCGTGAGGACGCATAGGGTGAAAGCCAAGAGAAAACCAACGGAGTAACGGCTAATACGGTGTCTCCATCTGCCGGTGAGATGAGTTGAATCGATTGAACAGGAGCAACTTCAATTTGTTCACAGTCTTCTCCCTGTAATGCTCCGTTGAGATCATAGACTCGGACACAAAATTCATAAGACCCTTCGGGGATGACACCAAGTCTCAACCCTTTCTCGATCTGGGGGTTCAAACTACTGGAGGAAAGTTTAATATCTTTGGACGTCAGATGATAATTTCCATAGGGCATAAGCCTGTAAGGCTGGGTTTCTCCATAACCTACCCTGCCCATCGATGCTTCCGTGATTTCGCCTTGAAGGTAAACATCCAGTGTTTCGTCCGACGTATTCGTAAGGTCCAAGCTCCAGAGAGATGAGTTAGTAAGCTGGTCAGGCGGTGGGACATGAAGGCTAACGATGACTTTCCCATGAGCCTGTGCCAATGCCAGGCCTATCCATGCCATCATAACAACAAGTTTTTTAACCATGATAAAATCACCTCCCCCGAAGAGTGAAACAGCGTCTCTCCTCATCCGCTTGGACGGAAAAGGAAAGTAGCTGGCTCACTCTCCGTAAGTTTGTAACCGTTTACCCAAACTTCCACTTTCCATGCATATTTCTTACCCGATTCAAGTATAGGATAATCAAATGAATAAATAAAACTGTTTGAATTCACTGTTTCGTTTACTAAAGGGGGATTCGCTTCAAGAGCTACAGCAGGGGGTTGGTCGTCCAAAACTTCCACTATAACGATTTTATAGGTTATTTTAGAAGTCGAACGAAGCAAAACAGGACTCCACCTAAATATAGGTGTCTGCGACCATACTTCACATTCTGGCATAGGATCATAAAGTTCTGGAGGAATTAAAGGCTCTACAAAATGCTCAAAACAGTTCTCCGCTATTACCTCGCCTGTCAAATCTATCAAATCTATGCATATTTCGTAATTTCCTTCGGGCAATGCGCCTATCCTCTCTATCTCTTTTCTCGTTCTTTTAGAATAAGAAACCACATTGATGTCTGTTATTAGATCCGATGATACCACAGCAGAGGAGTGAGGAGAAAAATGGAAGGTATTCGTTGTGAAGTCCACAACCACCTCGTTCGCATCCGTATCGAAAACTTTTATCTCAAAATACCCGGTGATCTCATCAGAAGTTGTATTGGAGACAGCAAATCTTGATATGGAAGCCAAATCTCTGGATCCAGCAGGAATTAAAGGGGTTATAGTAACCGATTGGGTAAGTAGAAACAATACAATTTTTAAATATCCTAACATTTTAATCACCTCCCGTTATATGAAGAGCCTGTTAAATAATTCCCAACATATTGAATATGTTTGTTTTCCTGCCCACCCCCTCCTTGCTCATACTCCCATCTACTTGTATCCTCTCTGCACCAACAAATCGAAGGAAAGCTATGAGAAAATCTCAACAACTTTCCTTCATCGATTTGATTGTCAAATACCTTATCCCTGATGATGAGTCTCTCAAAATCCTCTTTGACTCTATCGACTTCTCTTTCATCTTCGACCTCGTCAAGGACAAATATAAGCCCAGAGGCGCTCATGGCTACAACCCTGTCTCCCTCTTCAAAGCCCTTCTCCTCATCTACCTCGGCATCGCTCGCTCCGAAAGAGACCTCGCCAACAAGCTCCGTTTCAACGCCAGACTTGCTTTCCTCTGCGGCTTCCCCTTCGGTAATACCCCTTCCCACGCCACTTTCTACTGCTTCAGAAATAGACTCGGATCCAAAATATTCTTCGACATCCTTCTCAACCTCATAGCTCAAGCTGCTACTATCATCTTCGATAAGAAACTCTCCCTTTCCATAGACTCCACTCACATCGAAGCTTTTAAGTCCGACAAAGACGCTAAAATAGGCGTTAAAAAGACCAATTTCTTCTTCTACGGCTATAAAGTCCATGTTGTTGTTACTAACACTGAACCACCGCTCCCCATCTCTGTCGAGGTAACCCCAGCCAACAAACATGATGGCAATCTCCTCAAACCACTTGTCGAAAAGGCTCAGAAATCCTAAAAAATCAGGGATAAACCGGGAATCCCCGCCAGATTTAACGGTAGAGGAGACAAAATGTGGAACTATTAACCCGCAATGAATCAGTGATTCATACGTCAAAGGTGTTTCTGAGATTAAAAGTGCCTTAAATATTTTTTCAATTTTTCTTGTTTCCTCCAAGTTCATTTCGTAATCTCCCATTTTTGCATATTGAAATATATAACGAGGTTACTTTTAGAATTCAACCTGCTGTCGGCTATTGGCCGTTTACTTTGTGGTGGCAAACATAACGTCCAGATTATCAAATGGTTATAAGCTGCAAGACTGTTCCAATCTCTTGGCATAACTTATCCGTCATTTCGCCCCGCCGCCATCGGTTTATCAATCCTCGTCATCTCACACGAGGTATCCTTTACTCCATGTCCCATCTCTCTGTGTTCACCGTGTCCTTGTGTGGTTTTTATTTCGTTTTCACACGGAGACACAGATGACACAGAGAAATAAAAATTTCTATCACAAACAAAACAGCAAATAGCCGAAAGGGGTTGAAAAAGTTTCAGGTATTCATTATTAAATAAAAATCAACATGGGGAGGTGAAGGGTTATGAAGCTGAGCGCAGCTGAAAAAGAAAAGCTTAAAAAGCTTGCTCGTTCAACCGATTACCGTATAGCTAAAAGGGCTCAGATTGTGCTGTTACGGGCAGAGGGTAAGTCTTACAACGAGATTGGTAAAGAACTTGGTGTCCATTACAACACCGCCAAAAGGTGGATAAAAAGATTTGAGAAATATGGGGTTAAGGGACTCTATGACCTGCCAAGACCTGGCCGTCCAAAGATCTTTTCCGAAGAGGTTGACAGGAAGATACTCGAATTGCTGTCGAAATCGCCTTCAGATTACGGCATTGATGCCGAAAAATGGTCGGTTTCCCTTATAAGGGATTATCTCATAAGCCATAAGATAGTGAAAAGTATATCCGTTGGCCGAATTTACAGCTTTCTCAGAAAGAAAAACATCAGGCTCAGGTAACGCTCTGCCCAAATTTATATCTGGATTTGATGTTTTTCCTCAGTCAAAACACGGCCGCAAGGAAAGGCACTAACATTTCTCGTTGTGTTAGGCCTCCATGTCTGCCTATAAGTTCGTTTTCTTCATTATTCCATACGATGTTTTTATTGCCCGTGGGAGTTACGATTATGTCTCCGATCCTGTCGAGAAAGGTCGCTTTAGGCACAGGAGGACCAAAAAGTCCATCCTCAAAAGCCTCTCTTGATGGAATTACCAGAAAGTCTTTTCCGAGTGCATCTCTCAAGATTTCAATGGTGCCCTCCATTTTGCCGTTTTTCACCGTGAGATAGGTAAATCTCGATTCCCCTGTCGGTAGCATAAGTAGGCTTTCGCTTATGCCCTTTATTTCCATAATGTTAACCGAGTTCGAAGGAGGGGAGTGGACAAAACCGTGATCCGCGGTGATGACAAAAAGGGTCCTTTTACGGGCATCATCTCTCAGGTTCTTTATGAGTTTTTCGAGGCCGCGCGAGATGGTTTCCATTTCATCTTGCCAGACTTCATGGGACGGCCCATAGTGATGGGCCAGACTGTCGAGTGCAGGCCAGTAAGCCACAGCTATGAATGGAGGGGACTCTTTCGTCAGCGTCTCTCCAAGCAGATAAAACTCGTCCCACATGTTGATTATTCCGATTTTTTTGTGAATGCCCTTGTGGATCGCTCTGGATAACGGACTGTCAACTATAAACCTATTCAGAAGGGAGAAAACTTTCACATCGCTTTCTCCGATAAGTTTATCTATGCCACCGAGTTTAACCAGTTCCTCGGCTTTCAGGCCATAGCTTTCTAAAAGTCCGGGGGCGGATGCGGCAACCGGGCTGAACCTCAGCATGTTGGCAGTGCAACCGATTTCCTTCAGGAAGATTTCGAATCCGGCCATTCCATGTATCGAAGGTGGGGCGCTATACCAGATGGAAGTCATTGCCACCACGGTCGTTGATGGTGCCACAGAGGTCAACGGCAGTAACCGCCCCTGCCTCTCAAATTCGGCGAAAAAAGTGTCCCTGTGGTCGTCTATGTATTCCCGAAGCATATTGTAACCGAGTCCGTCGAGGATAATCAGGGCAACCCTGTCGATCTCAGCGGCGATCCAGTTCGTGTATCTTTCAGACAGCGGTTTTGAAGGAAATAACGTCCTGGAGTGGCCGTTCAGTAGAGAAACCAGCCCCGCCATTACACTGTTTATTGCTCCTCCTTCATATTCCGGGAAAACCAATCCCCTTGAGACAATATGTTCCTTTACATCCATTGTCTCTTCCTCCCTGTGCGTTTGAAAGGGTGCATTATAAAGCGTGGAGTTGTCAAAAATACAAGTCTGCTCTGGACTTATTTTGCAAATGTAATTCCACAATAAATGGCCACAAATAAATGACATTATTGTGGGAAGATTGCAGGATACTCGATCTATCCCCCTGATTGGCGATAAGGCGAAAAATCTCGGAATCCGCCCTAATGGACCCTGATTCTCCATTTTGGCCCTTTATGGAGGATACTGTTACGCTATAAGCATAGATTTTTAGGGTGTAAGTTTGATGATTTTTATAGTTTTAGCGGATTCTCCGGACAGACGTAAAAAATAAACCCCGCTGTTTTCAGGAAGATTCAGAGTTATAGCTCTTTCGCCGGAAAATATTTCCTTCTGTTCGATTACCCTCCCGCTGACATCTATCAGAGCCAGATGGACGGAGGACTTTTCCCTTCTATAATTTGTCAGATTGAGGGTTATAGATTTCTCCGATGTGACAATGGAGTTAGGGAACATATCCGTGAGGATCTCGTTCCCTTCCTTTACAGCTGGGGACCTCCTGATCGGCAGAATCACAACCGAGGGATGATTTCCTCCCATGTAAACCGTGTTGAGAGCTGTAAGTGTATCCGTTGAATTATTCACGGGCTCGTTTGTGTTAGGATTTACGGAATACTTTGGGTAATTTGACGAGCTGACAGCGAGGCCGAGTCTATGACCGGGCACGATGGTGTAAGCCGTGTAATTGAGATCTATCTCAAATTCATATATCTCACCGGGGATCAGGAAGTCTTCGCGATCGAAACCTATCCGGTGACGCGCCATAAGTATTCCATCGGTTATAAGCATTTTTCTGCCATCCGGATAGATATCAACAAGTTTACCTGTAAAGTCTGTGTCCAGCCTGTTGGATGAGGCATAGAGTTTGAGTTTTATACGACCAAAAATATCGTATGGCTCAGTCGCCACATCCGTCACAAAAGTAAGGACATCCGTTCTATTCCACACTGGGTTCTGATCATAGATTCCCGAAGGTATCGTCAAATTGTGTCCACCAATTGTGGGGACCGGATTCCTCGGATCGTAAAAATAGGATAGGGAATCCGACGAAGGGACAGTTGTCGTCAATGTCCCTTGTGCTGAGAGATAAAACCTTAAAGTGTCAACATTGTCAAACGGCCATTCGTCAAAATATAGCCAGGAATTCCAGTAGCCAGAGGTATCCACAGGTCCCATCAGGTAAAGCTGGATGTCAGGAATATCAATGATTCCATTCACTGAATCCTTGAGCCAGTAGTCATACCACGGATAAGCGTATTCGCGGAGGATATCCACCCTCGCATTTTCCGGAAATGTGACGTCTCCACACTCACGTTGTCCCGTGGTATGATGTGTCCATGGACCGATTATCAATTTTTGGTTCCCCCGTGCCCCTTCGCCTCCGTGATATTGAAGCATGTAAAAGGCTTCAATCTGAGATGGAGCGAACATATCAAGCCAGCCGGCTACATGAAACATCGGGACATGAATGGAATCGAGCCTTGTATTGCAGTTTAAAAGGTCCCATGATTCCGAGTAATTGTAATTTTGTTGGAGAAGTTCGAGCATTTCGGGCCTGGAGTTGTGCGATGCCCATGTAACGACATCGTGTTCTCTAAATTCGCCTCCCTGATACACAAATTCATACATGTTCCAGCTTGCGTTTAATGGAAAACAGGCGGTCAGGTGAGGTGGATTAGCGCCGGCAGCGAGATATTGAGTTATGCCGTGTGCGCTTCCGCCATACATAGCTATGTGACCATCGCACCATGACTGCTGCGCAAGCCATTCGATAGTGTCATATCCATCCCTCAGATCACCCCAGCCATCCTCTCGGAATAACGAGTCTTCACCTTCCGATTCGTGCCTGCCTCTTAAGTCCTGGATCACGACTATATACCTCTTTCGGTCGGTAAGCTGACGTATCGCATTGGCCATCCTTGCACCCTGTGCATCCGCTCCATAAGGTGTCCTGCGCAGGATTACAGGTAAAGGGAAATCGGAGGTATCGTCGGGAAAGTATATGTTTGCATATAGATGCACCCCATCCCTCATGGGGATCATTACAGAGTCTTTCACAAATCCATATAATTTCGTCTGCACGAAAAATATTGCTAAAGCAACAATCCAATATTTCATAATTTGACCTCCATAACTTTGAGTCAAAATGATAATGCAAAGTTCCTGAAAAAACGTTATATGCCTTCAGTTATTGCTTCTGGCAACCCCTTAAGTTGAAGATCGTTTTGCTTTATCCTTTAGAAGCTTAACTTGGGTCAAAAACTTCCCAAAACTGAAGTGAGGTAAAAAAATGGATACGAATAAGAGATTTATTCTTGCAACTGTCCTTTTTCTGGTATTCCTGATAATCTGGCAGATGGTGTATATCAAGCCCCAGCAGGAAAAGCTGAAACAGGCGCAAAGGACTGTTGAGGCCGAATCCACGACCATCAGTGCGACATCCGCGGAGTCCGGATCTGTGTTGGTCGATACAACCCGGCCGGCTGGGATTGCCCAGTTGACGACTCCGGAATCATCGGCGGTGAGCGCCGACACAGTCGTCATGGTTGTTGAAAATAAACTTTTTTCTGCGAAAATCGATGGTCATGGCACCATCCGCAGCTTTTACATCAAAAAATACCATGCTGAGCTTGTCCCCGAAGGTGGATACATCCTCTCAACGCCGTTCGACGAGAACATCCTGCCGGCTTTCGACGTCAAGGACACCTTCAGGCTTGAAGATTCGAGTCTAACACTGGTTTTCTCAACGAAGATACAGGACTCGGTCATGGCCGCCAAGGTTTATACCTTCTATCCGGATAGCTATCTGGTGAAAATCTCAGTGCCTGACACCGTTATGTTCACCGGGATAAAGCCCAATGAAGAAAATGAGAAGGATGAACTGCGCTACACAGGTTTGATTGTTTATAAAAATAAACTACGTAAATATGCCCCCAAGAAGTTCAAAAAGGGACTGAGCATAGACCTTGAAGATGCAGAATGGGTGGGATATCGCACAAAATATTTCATGGTAACATTTGTGCCTCAGGTTAAACTTGATGATATTCAAGGAATCTCTGACGGAAAATTTAATTCAAAATTTACGCTGATATCGCATGGTAGGTTGACCGGAACAGCGTATCTCGGCCCCATCGACTACTACCTGTTGAAAGACATAGGTTATGGGCTGTGGAAGGCCTATGATTTTGGGCCGAGCCTCATAAGGCCATTTGCCAAGGTGTTGCTCGCTATCTTGAGGTTTATCTACAACAATGTCGTGCATAACTATGGATGGGCGATTGTTATTTTCGCCGTCTTCATGAAACTCCTGTTCTGGCCTTTGAACATCAAGAACCTCAGAAACATGCACAGGATGCAGGAGCTGAAGCCGAAGCTGAATGCTCTGCAAAAAGCTTACAAGGACGATCCGCAGAAACTGCAACAGGAAACGATGGAACTTTACAAGAAATACGGCGTCAATCCGTTCTCCGGCTGTGTTGTCGTCCTGCTTCAGCTACCGATTTTCTGGGCGATGTTTCAGGTTCTTAAAACCTACATCGAGCTAAGAGGCGCACCGTGGATACTTTGGATCCGTGATCTGTCCTCCAAAGATCCGTATTACGTTTTGCCGATATTGATGGGGGCGGCGAGTCTGGTTCAGGCACTTATGCAGCCGGCACAGGACGAGCAGTCGCGGATGACGGCAATAATTATGCCCATTGTGTTCACCTTTATTTTCATCACGTTCCCGTCGGGAGTGGTGCTTTACTGGTTGACTTTCAACCTTCTTGGCATCCTTGAATTGCTATGGATAAAGAAGATGCATCATTGATCCTTTAGAATTAAGAACTTTATTTAGGTGGTGGAGCGGCTCGCGGAGCCGCAAATTATGGGTTATCGCATAACACGGAGGCGAGAGATGCGGTATATCGAGGAAGAAGGCAGGACCATTGAAGAGGCACTGGAAAAAGCCCTTGAAAAAGGAGGTATAGATAGAGAGGAGGCGAGATTTGAGGTAATCGATCCGGGAGGGGACGGCAAACCCGCCCGTGTCAGGCTTTACCTCGATGCCGAGGAACTCGAACTTATCGAGGGAATAATTCAGGAGTTCCTCGAAAAATTAGGGACAAGGGGTAACGTCGAGATAAAACCCGGTCCCAAAGGCTATTACGTCAATGTGAGGACGCGCGGCTATGACTCGGTCCTTATTGGCCGGGACGGCAAGAACCTCGATGCGTTCGAGCATCTCATCAAACTGATGGTTCAGAGGAAACTGCACAGAATCGATCTCAAGCTGGACGTTTCCAGTTACAGGGAACGCAAGAGAAAACTGCTTTTAAACAAAGCGCTTGCCGTCGCCAGAAGGGTTAAAGATACCGGCAAGGAAATGCGTATCGACCCGCTTACTCCCGAAGAAAGGAGAATTGTCAGGGAGGAATTGCGCAAAGACAAAGAAATCAGGGTTTACACAATCAGGCGGGGGCGCAACATTTACCTCATAGTCGCACCGGCTAAGAAACAACGCTGATGGAACCCATTGTTGCGCTTGCAACTCCCCCGGGATTGGGAGCAATAGCTCTCGTTAGACTCTCGGGAGATGATGTTTTTTCTATTTCGGATAAGGTCATCCGGGGTAGGATTAGTCCTTCCAGAGCCAAACCTCGCAGAGTGTATCGCGCCGTTGTCGTGGATCCAGAGACCGGCGACGAAATAGACGATGTCCTTTTCTGGACGTTCCACTCACCCCACAGCTACACCGGCGAGGATATGGTTGAGGTCTCAACGCACGGCGGCATCACCGTGTCGAACATGGTCATGCAGGCGTTTCTCAAGGCCGGTGCCCGGCTTGCACAGCGCGGCGAATTCACAAAACGGGCGTTCCTGAACGGCAAACTTGACCTC
>JAMOPK010000266.1 GCA_027064565.1 Caldifarciminota bacterium
GTCCGAGGCAGATACCCAGCATGGGGATGTTGTTCTCGCGGGCGTATTTGATGGCCTGAATCTTGCCTTCGATCCCGCGCTTCCCGAAACCGCCGGGGATGATGATGCCATCCACACCCTCAAGCATCTTTTCCGGGCCTTCCCTCTCGATCTCGACAGAGTTGACCAGCACCGGCTCGACCCTGACATCGTTCGCCGCACCGGCATGGACAAGCGCCTCGAAGATGCTTTTGTAGGAGTCTTTGATGTCAACGTATTTGCCGCACATGGCGATCCTGACCGTGCCGCGGGAGGGATTTTTTACCCGTTCCAGGAAGTTCTCCCAGTCCGTCAGGTCAAGCGATTCGACGAACGGCAGGCCGAGGGATGTGAGTATCTCCCTGTCGATCCCGGCTTTGCGGAAGACCACCGGGATGTCGTAGATGGACGGAGTTATTGTCGCCCTGACGACGCGCTTGGGCGGGAGGTTCGAGAAAAGTGCGATCTTCCTGACCGCATCCCAGGGGATTTCCTTGTCCGCCCGACAGATGAGCATATCGGGCTGGATCCCGATCTCCCGAAGCTTCTGGACACTGTGCTGGGTGGGTTTCGTTTTGATTTCCCCGGCTGCCGAAAGGTAGGGAAGAAGCGTCAGGTGGATCGAAAACGTGCTGTTCGGAGGCTCCTCGAGCCTGAGTTGGCGAATGGCCTCAAGGAAAGGCAGGCTCTCGATGTCACCGACCGTTCCGCCCACCTCAACCACCACTATGTCGCTGTCAACGCCGAGCTGGCGTATCCTTGCCTTTATCTCGTTTGTGAGGTGCGGCACAACCTGAACCGTCTGCCCCAGATACTCGCCGCGCCGCTCTTTTTCGATGATAGAGGCGTAAATCTGGCCCGCGGTGACGTTGTTCTCCTTCTTCATGGACTGGTTGAGGAACCGCTCATAATGGCCTATGTCCAGATCAGTTTCAGCCCCGTCATCCGTGACGAACACCTCGCCATGTTGAAACGGGTTCATCGTGCCGGGATCGACGTTGAGGTAGGGATCGATCTTGAGGAGCTTCACCCTGTAACCGTTGCGTTTCAAAAGGAGTCCGATGGATGCGGTGATGACGCCTTTGCCAAGGGATGACACAACACCGCCCGTCACAAAAATGTATTTTGCCATGAGATTAACCCCTTTTGGGTCTCGATTATAATGGCGGTGCAGAAACCATGCGGCGACGGGCAGGTGAGGGTCACATCCGTCCCGCTAAATCGGATTCAGCCCATCAGTTCAGCGATTTTTGAATGGAATTTCAGCCTGAAGTCCCTTATGCCCTTTGCGTCCCTGCCAAAATAGACCCGATTGGTGAGCAGGACAACGACAAGCCTGCGTTCCGGGTCGATGTAGATCGACGTCCCGGTGAAGCCGGTGTGGCCGAAGGTCTCCCTGCTGAAGGGATGGGAAGGCGAGGTTTCGGAGGGCGACCAGAGCGCCCAGCCCAATCCGCGCCTCATAACGCCGTGCTCCATCTGGAGGGTGGTCGCTTCTCTCGCTAAATCTGTCTCCATGAGGACAGGGTCACCCGAAACGGTCTCGAGCCACAACATGCCAAACCTTGCAAGGTCAACCGCATTTCCGAAAAGCCCGGCATGGCCCGAGACGCCGCCCAGCGCCCATGCGTTCTCATCGTGCACCTCGCCACGCATTCGGCGGCCCCGCCACGGGCAGAACTCGGTCGCGGCAGCCCGCTCCCGCGGGACAGGCCCGTATCCTATGGACGGCAGCTGATAGGGCGCCCTCAAAAACCTGTTCACGGCTTCATTCAGCGGCATCCCGGTCAGTTTCTCAATGCTCCAGCCGAGGATCATGAAACCGGGATCCGAATAGACGACTTTCGTGCCCGGCACGTAGGCGAAATCGACGCTCATCACCGCCCGCCTGATTTCCGACGGGGAACCCAGTTTGTAAAACGGTTTCCAGCCCGGCAGGCCGCCCGAATGGGTCAAA
>JAMOPK010000267.1 GCA_027064565.1 Caldifarciminota bacterium
GGCCTGACATGGAACTGACAATAAGAAAACTGAAAGACGAGGACATGGAGGTGTTTGCAGAACTGCTGTTCGGATTTTTCGCGGAGTTGCGGCGCAAGCAGGGCTGGTCAACTCCTTCGATGGAATCAATGAAAGCCGAGGCCCAGAAGGCTCTTGAACGCAATGACATCGTCCTGATTGGGTATGTCGGTGACCAACCGGCTGGATTCATCAGGGTCTCAACCCATCACGAGGATTCGGTCTTCTGGGTGGATGAGATTTTCGTCCTGCCGGAATTCAGGAGGCAGGGGATAGGCCGAAAGCTTGTCAGGGCCGCGGAAAAAGAGGTGCTCAGGCGCGGCGAAAGATCCCTCTACCTTTACGTTTTGCCACAGGAGAAAGAGGCGATCGCTTTCTGGAAATCTATGGGCTACACCATTCTGAACACTATCGAGCTTGTCAGAGACATCCAGCCGACCGGACGCGGCCGGATTCCGTTCACGGTAGAACTGTTGGGTGAGCCGTTTGATCTTGTCGAATGGTCGGAATCCGGCTTCGACGATGTTGAAAAACGGTTCATGGAACTCCTGCGCGCTTTCTACGAGAGGGGTGGTGACAAAAAGACCTTCCTGAAAATCGTAAGTGATGCCATAGAAGCTTACATCAAGGGGAAAGGAGAGACGCCGTCCGGGGGATGAAGGAAGTCATCCGTCGGGTTGTCGGGCGGGACGCCCGACCCCACTGGTCAAATGTAAACAATAACAAAAATCGCTGTGAGGGTTAGGGAATCCGGCCGTATTTCTTCTCAAACTCAAGCATTTCCGGGTAGTGTTCGATCAGGTTTCTCAGGCGAATCGATGGTGATGGGTGGTAGGTGAAGTGCCACATCGGCCCCGGGTTATCGAGATCCTCATTTCTCATAAACTCGACCAGTTGTTTGTCGAGCTCATATTCGAATTTCTCATCATCGATTCGTCCTTTCAGGCGTGCAATGCGAATGAGGTAACTGTAAGCGCCTTCTATCGAGTAGCCGGCGCGCTTCAGGAGGGCGACGGCGATTACATCGGCCTCCTTTTCCTCCTCGTAAACCATCCTGTAAAGCACCTTTTTGCTTGTCAGCCGGTATTCGGTCAACCAATCCGGTGGCAGTTTCGAGGTTTTTCCTAACAGTCTGTCTATCAGTGATGGGCGGGGCACCATTTCTCTGAGTTTTTTGAGCATCTTCTCCCTCGATTGGAGTAGTCTGTAGTTGATTTTGACGTGTTTTCTCAGGTGATGAGCGACCTCGTGTGCGAGCACAAAACGAAGTTCATCGTTGTTCAGGAATTTGATTAGCTCATCGGCGATGAATATTTCCGTCCTTCCATCGGCATGACGGACGGAACGGACAAAGTCCAGAAAAGTGAAATCATGTGGATAGACGTTCGAAAATTCCGAATAACTCAGGACGTTGACCGTTATTTTCTCGCCGGGGGAGAGCTTCTCAACTATGCGTTGATAACGGCTATTCAGGTAGATGATTAAACGGGCCGTCAAAAACATTATCGCGAAAGAAAGCAATATGGCCCAGAACCATGGGACCTTGAGGAACCTGAGTATCCCGAGAACTATGAAAAAATAAGAACAGCCCGTCATTCAAGCCACCTGTCAGCAAAATTGTTATCTGTCAAAAGATTTTTTGAACCTTCTCGACCATAGGATAAAAGTGCACGACTTTAATCCCATCTTTCCTCCGATTAAACATCCATCCACAAGCCTATCTTTCATAACAACTTCTCCCCTATTAAATTTTCCTGAGTCATATCCCAGATGTAAGTGGCGCCAAACTCCAATTTTTTGATATTGCCCATTTTCTCGCGCACCCTGTTAAGAATTTTTTGCAGGAGACCACCACGATCAAAAATGATGATCGAATGTTCGACCATGTCGAGGTAAATTGGATTGAAAAACTTTGCATCTTCTTCCGAAAGTATCAACGGCGAGATTTCCATATCG
>JAMOPK010000268.1 GCA_027064565.1 Caldifarciminota bacterium
TTCCAGCATGTCCGGAATGATTGCGTATCTTGCCATAATTTCGCAACTTGTCATCGGAAACGTGAAATTTGTCGGCAACCGACATTTCAGTTACCGCGTGCTGATGAGGGCCACGGGCCTCAAGAAAGGCGGCGAATACAGGGAGCTGCTCGTGAAAAGCGGCGAACTCAGGCTCAGAAGCTTCTACACGGACAAAGGATTTTTCCACTTCAGGGTGGATTCCACGAAGATACTGAAAAAGCGGGGCAAAGTGACCATAATTTACTACATTTTTGAGGGCAAACGGGCGGTTATCGGCGACATCGACATCGAGGGGGCGGAGGACAGGGCCATCACCCTCAAATTCCTGAATTTCAAAGTCCCGGTTTACTACGACGGGGACCGCATCGGTGAGGCGGAGTCCAGACTTTTGAACTACTTTGCCGACCACGGGTATCCGTTTGCCACAGTCACGCACTCCCTTAAGCCCATCGTTGACGATACGTTTCTGCTCAGGTTCAAGATAGACCCCGGCCCGCTTGTCCTGCTTTGCGATTTCGATGTTCAGGGACTCAAGACCGTCCGCAGGGAAATCGTCATGCGTGAGATAGACATTCCGAAATGCTCAAGGTATTCGATCACACACATCATGGAGGTCAAGAGGCGGATATACAGCACATGGCTTTTCTCCTACGTCGGCCATGAGATCAAGAGGATATCCGAACGAAACGACACGATGAAGGCGACCCTTGTGATAAAGGTTCAGGAACAGCCCAAAAGGCGCTTCAATCTGGGCATTGGATACTATACGCCCCTTGCTTTCCAGATAAGGTCGCAGGTCGCTCACAACAACCTTTTCGGGAACAATCAAAGGATCAACGTTTCATGGGAGATACGGTTGAATTTCACGGACATCACTCACAGGGAGATAAACATCGAATACACGGAGCCTTATTTTCTGGGATTGCGGCTTGAAGGGCACGGCATCGGCTATTACTACTTCGATGCGGATGAGATAACGCGGAAGGTCGGCGCATCGATGGAAATGCGCTACATGTTCACCAGATTTCTGAAGTTCAACGGCTCCCTTAACTGGGAAAAATACATCCTCACTCCCGAGCGGGACGTCGGCGTGGTCAATTCGATCAACCTGATGCCGTTCTGGGACACGAGGGACAACATTCTCAACCCCACGACAGGGACTTTTGTGTATCTGAACCTCATTCAGGCAGGTGGTGTGCTGGGCGGGATATACGACTACCGAAAGGTTCAGTTTGAGTATTACCGATACATCCCGCGAGGCCTGAAATTTGTCTTTGCGTCAAGAATCAGGCTCTGGTATGAGTGGCCGTTTAACGGCACGACAGAGCTTCCCGTTGTCGAGCGGTTCACCATGGGCGGCTACGGGAGCATGAGGGGCTACGACGAGCGTTCCATCGGTCCAATAGACCCCGAAAGGCCTTACCACTCCGGACGTTTTCTTTTCAACGCTAACATAGAATTCAGATTCAGGCCGTGGAAAAACGTTGGCGTCATTCTGTTCAGCGACATTGGCAACCTCTGGGAAGAGCCTGCTGAAGCCACCTTCAACAGCCTCAAGGTTTGTGTCGGCACAGCTGTGGTCTATTACTCGCCCATTGCCCCGTTCAGGCTCGATTGGGGCATAAAACTGACCGACCGTCAGCCCGGCGATCACGGGCGCCTCTACTTCGGAATAGGTCAGATGTTCTGAGCGCCGGCCTGCTCAAAAAGGTAACGCTTAATCTTCCGCGTCGTCGTTTTGGGAAATTCCTCGTATCTCAGGATGACCCGTTTCGGGCGTTTGTAGTCGGCTAACACCTTTACGAGGCGGAAGACCTCCTCCTCGATGACCTTCTGGATGTCTTCCTCAGAGGTAGGATCAAGGCCTTTATCCTGCATATACTTGTCGAGATAATCGAAGTTCGGGTAAACGATGGCCTGAAGTTCCTCGTTTCCGGTCAGGGAGTTTTTGCCAAGCACGACAAGCACCTCAGCGACAAGCGGCGACATCTCTATCACGGCTTCTATTTCCTCGGGATAGATGTTCTTTCCGCCCCTCGTCACTATCACGGCCTTTTTGCGTCCCACCACGTAGAGATAGCCGTCTCCATCCATCCTGCCTAAGTCCCCGGTCAGAAGCCAGCCATTTACAATCGTCTTTGCAGTCGCCGATGGATTTTTGTAGTAGCCCACCATAACGTTTTCGCCCTTAACGGCGATCTCCCCGATTCCCTCAATATTAGGTGACATGATTTTCACTGAGATTCCTGGTAGAGGTAGCCCCACCGATTCGTTTTTGGGACAACATGGTGGGTTGACGGAAACATCGGGCGCCGCCTCGCTCAGCCCATAGCCTTGAATGATCGGGAACCCCATGATTTCTAACTCTCTGGAAAGCCATCTTGGCATAGCTGCACCGCCGGAAATAAGGTATTTGAGCCGCTCGAGACCGAGTTTTGCACGAATGGGTTTGAAAATAGCCTTTGCGGCCTTCCTGCCACCGGCCCTTGCTGCTGTTCTCATTGCCGAAAACATTGCTCTCTTCAGTTTCCCCGATCTTGCCACCTCGCGGTGGATACCTTCCACAATCTTTTCCATCAACAACGGCACCACGAGCATGATCGTCGGGCGCACCTCTATCATGTCCTCTTTCAGGTATCTGGATTTTAGAGATCGTGCATAGACGACGGTTGCGCCCGCATCTAAAGGAGCGAGAAACCCGGTTGTGAACTCAAATACGTGGTGGAGCGGCAGGACCGAGAAGAAGATGTCGCCTGGGCCGTAGTCGAATGAGGCATACATGCTGCTGACCTGTGCGGCAAAGTTCCTGTGCGAAAGCATCACGCCCTTTGCCAGTCCGGTGGTCCCCGATGTGTATAGGATGACGGCGAGGTCATCCAGTGAGACATCCGCTGGTGGGATTGACTCGCTGTTTTTAAGCCCGTTTTCCAGAGTTGGCAGCGTGTAACCCTCCGCTTCCCGCATAGAAATTACATGTTTCAAGGAATTCAGATCTTCCGCAATCTCCATTATATCGTCTAAGTAGGGCGTATCTGCTACAACGGCTTTGACCTCTGCATGCTGGAGAATTCTCCTCAACTCATGGATCGTCAGGCGCGAATCAAGTGGAACAGCGACGCCGCCCATCCATGTGATCCCCAAATGAGCAATCCCCCACTCAGGCGAATTACTGCCTATTACCGAGATGTGATCTCCGGGTTCGAGACCAAGCGACCGATAGAAGCCGGCGGCCCGGCTTACTTTTTCGCCAAGCTCGGAGTAAGTGATTTTGTGCCAGTTGCCATCTCGTCTCCTGATCTGCAGGGCCACAATATCAGGATACTTTTTACTGGACTCCTTGATGATTTGCGGGATCACCCGAAACGGCTTCATTTCTCTAACTCTGGGAAATTCCATCTTTTATGCCTCCTTTTGCTCTGCGTAATAGATAATTCTATTCTATCGCCTGGAGTTTTAGCTTACAAATTCCGGGAAAACCGACCGTTTTGTGTAATTCCTTGAAGATTATCACGCAAAAGGGGAAGGTGCTTTGTTCAACGATGAGCTCACCGCATCATAACGAGGGATTTTAGAAGAGGCAGAGCAAAAATGAAGTTTTAGCCCTTGCAACGTTGCCTTTATGTATCTCGGTTTTGTGAACAAGCCTTCTGCGAAACGTTTTCCACTGCAATGATTATCTCACTTTTGAACCTTTTAACCCTTTTCTCAATTCGGGAAAGATAATCCTCACCGATGGACTTCTTTAGCCTTCTAAGTTCGTCCTTGAATGCCTCAATGTCCTGTGGTGACGCCTGAGGGCCCATTTCAATGGCGCTCAACCTCCTCAAGGTGTATCTCGGAAGGATCTGGAAGTCCTTTATATCACGAAGCAGGGTTTTTATAAATTCGAGATGTTCATGGAATTCGGATGCGTGATGCTGGAGGAGGCTCCTCAAATTGTTCTCGGCTTTTCTGATAAGAGAACGTTCGCTTTGAGGCATGGGGACATGATCACGGTGCCTTTTCACTGCCTCATAGGATGGCCAGAATCGGACGCTCAAGGGCTCAGACTCTGTTTCAAATTCACAGCGGATGTGAGGCAGAGCCTCTGCAAGGGTGATCGGTTGGACTCTAATCTTATCTGCCTCTGTATCAGGGACAATGTGGACGAAAAGCTGAAGCCCTTTTCTGCGGAAAACAACAAGTTCGTTTTTGTCGTGTTGCTTTGCAGTTTTGACCCTTGATGGGAAGTCCGAAACGCCTGCCACAACATCGGGGTGTTGCTCTTTCAGCCTGAAAAATTCCTGTCTGATGGCAGTTAACAGGCTTTCCTCCTCAAGTTCCTCCGGATTGCGGTTTATCCTGCTGAACAGTTCAGCAGGTGTTGGTGTTTCATCCGGAGCAAAGATTTTGGCATCTTCTCCAAGTGTGTTGTGAATCAAGAACATCTTCTGAGCGGCAATCTCGCGGCTTTTCACAATTTCAGCGCCCTGTTCGGTCGGGAAAAAGTTGTAGATGTAGAGAGTATCAAAAACTTTTTGTCCAATGCGGTTGATTCGACCAAGACGCTGGATGACCCGTGTGGGATTCCATGGAATATCGTAGTTGATAATCGCACCTGCACGATTAAGGTTGACCCCTTCTGACAATCTATCAGTGGCAATTAGAATGTCATAGTCATCTCTCTGCTTTTCAACGGGATAAGATGCGTCAAAGTTAGCCAGAAGCTCGTTCATAAACTTCGTTGATAAGCTTTTTTCAGCCACCAACACCCTGCCGTAAAAAGCGGACATTAAGGTTTTTGAAATGTGATTGAGGGTATCCATATATTCCGTGAAGATGACGATTTTCCGTTTTGGCTCTCCATTTTGTGGAGGGGTTTTTAGAATCTTTTGGGTCTCTTTAACGAGCTGTTTGAGCTTCGGGTCTTGATCAACAAGGTGTAGTTCTTTGATTTTTGCGGCGATTTCTTCAAAAAGGGCAAGGTCGCTTTCGATGTCATTCAAAAACCGCTCTTTATCAGCAAACTCGTCGACCACATAGATTTTGTCATGTCTCGGTGAAATTTTCACTTTCTCCTTCAACTTTTCAGCAAATTCAGCCAGCCACTTCTCAATGGTTTCCTCATCCTCCTGCCATATTTTTTCGATGATTCGGCGGTCAAGGATGTATTTTCCGGTTTTTTTGATAAAATTCAGCACATTCCTGTGGACTTCAATGAAATTATCGACGCTTTTGGCGAATGCGCCGAATGAGCTTTCGAACCTTTTGACCAGCAAGCGACGCATAAAGTCGTATAAGTTACGCTGTTGCTGGAAGATAAACTCTTCCTCAAGCTCTTTTGCCAATCCCTGTTCATACAAAAATGGCTGATAAATTGCGCCCTTGAACCTTCCGCCCTCGCCGAAATATTCATGTATCACTTCATCGTAAAAATGGGATTGTTCAGGAGTCAATTCGTAAAAGAGTTCCACCGGATCGGCCACTTTTGAAAGTTCGGTTATCTCCTCACGATAAACAGGGTCTTTCTTTAAGTCCAGACGGTTTCGGCGGATAACCACAGGCTCAATTACTGCTCTGATGTCATCTGCGAGTTTCCTGACGCGGCGGCGAACACGCTGGAGGTTTATGGGCGGGGGATCGCCAAAGATGTCCTCGTAATATTTCTCTGCCCGTTTTCTCTTTTCGCCGCCCGACTGATGATAACGCAGGATGTATGAGAGCTTTCTAAATTCGTTGTTGTATCGGGCAAAACGGTTGACAAGCTTCTCGTCGAGTGTGAGTGTGGATTTACCCGGCGGGATAAAAAGCTTCAGAAGGGCGAAGATGTCAGAAGGTGCATTGTTAAATGGTGTTGCAGTTAGGAGAATCACCTCACGGTTCAGGCAAATCTGGCTGAGTTTCTCATAAGCCTCTGTGTCTTCGTTTCGGAAACGGTGCGCCTCATCAACGATTATGGTTTTGATGTCATCGCCGTATTCCTCAAGGTATTCCTGCACTTTTTCAAGCATCCCGACCGAAAAGACCTCCCAGTCGTGCAATCCGAAATCACTCAAAAACTTATACCAACCGGTGGATTTGGTATGCTTATCCCCCGTGAGTGCAGGTGGGCAAATCACAATGCCACGCCCGCCCCTCTCCCTTGCGATCCAGCTTGCGATAACTGACTTCCCGAGTCCCACAACGTCGGCAAGGATGACACCGCCGTATTGGTCGAGCACGGTCAAAGCCTGCTGAACGGCCTCCTTTTGATACCGGTATATGCGGTAACCGCGTTTTTTCATCACTTCTTCCGTCTGTGGACGGAGTTTTTTCTGCTCCATCAGGTCAAGATAGGTTTTCAAAACGAGGACATAAGCTTCAAAGGGTGTGATATTGGCAAGCTGGGTCTGGCGTTTTATGATGCGGATAATCTGCTCTTTACGCTCCGGGATTTCGGTCAGGGGGATGGATGTCTCCCACAGTTCATCAAAATACGCCTCGGCCTCTTCCCAGCCGTAATCTCCGATTTCGACATTGAATTCGTGTTGACCTGTGAGGCCGGCTCTTGTCAGGTTGCTTGAACCGGTGATGAAGCGTCCGGGAGCGTTGATTATTGATTGTCCCGGTTCATCGAGGCGGAAAAGGTAGAGTTTGGCGTGGTTGGGGTCGAATGTTTTGCGAATTTCAAGTTTTCCTTCTTCAAGCATGCGGACAAAAAACTCTGCCTGCTCATAGAATTCTTTTGTGTCAAGCAATTCATCGTTTAGGGCCGTTTTGAGGGATACGAAAAAGCGGCCAACAAGTTCATTCTGTGAACCGTTTTCGACATCGGGGTCTGCCACCTCAATGACTCTATCGAGATAAACATCGGTGTCGAGGCCGACGAGGATTTTGAGCTTCAGGTCATCCTTTGAGTTCAATGCTTTGTAAAGTTCACCCCAGCCTGAAAAATAGAAGAATCCAACCAGAAATTTAAGCTCTTTACTGTGCTCAATGAGCGTCCTGATACGATTTTTCAGATTCTGCTCTTTTGCATTTGTGATGAAGTTTTTAGCCATTTTAGCTTCTCCAGGCCATATCCGCACTTGAGTCCGTTCTAACGCTTAAGCCCTCATTCCAAATAATCTTGCGAGTGACTTCTTTCATCGTATAACCTTAACCTCTTTTATGTAAGGTTTGATAAAGGGGCTTATGCTTTCTTCTGTGAGGAGATCAACTTTCACGCCGAGAAGCTCGCTTAATTCTTCTTCTATCCTCACAAGTTCAATGAGCGTAGGAGGTTCAGAAAACTCCACAATCAGATCAAGATCGCTTTTTTCGGTCTGTTTACCTTCTGCATAGGAACCAAAGATTTTCAATCTTTTTATTTTGTATTTACTTTCAAGTTCTTTTCTGTGTCGTGAGAGGATCTCGATTATTTCTCCCAAAGAATTTTTATTTTCGTTCATGACTTTCCTCTCCGTGCCTCCATCTCTCCGTGTTCCCTGTGTCTACGTGAGATTATTATTTTCTCACACAATGGCACAGAGATTATTTTTCTTTTTCCCACGCTGACTTCCAAAATCAATACCCCCGTGCCCCAATTCTCCCGTGTTCTCCGTGTCTCCGTGTGAGATTTCATCTCCTCCTCACACTCCTTGCCTTACTGATCCGTTCCCACACAAGTTGGGCGACGGCGCGATAGACTTCTTTGCGTTCTTCTTCGGTTAAGCCCAACGCATCGAATACAATGTCATCCAGCGCCTTGCGGTCAGGCAATGGATTTGGCTCCTGCTCGGAAATAGGGACCTCGGACTTGGGGTCTATGCCAATTTCAGTGAAGATGGAGTGGATTTCTCTATTATTGACATCTAAGTTGGTTTTAATAAGGGACGGATTCAGGATAAGATTGAACCCAGCTTCATATGTCATATTGTCTAAAGCTCCTTCGCCCAAGTTTGCACGTCCGTGTAATTCAGTTGATAGAGTTGTAATCACACTGTTAAGCGATATTTTCCAATCCCCAGGCTTACGAGCATAAATTACATACATTCTGTCGCTTACAAATATTTTCTCGTTCTCTCTTTGAGGTAAAAAAGGAACGATAAATTTATCATTGAATGCTTTGAACCACACAGCAATAGGTTGCTCCTGTTTTCCTAAATCCCACCAATATTTCCTACCTCGACATGTTGGCCTTTCATGATACCCTTGTCTTTCACCCCACTCGATATACTCCAGCGCCTTGGTACCCTTTAGTTCCTCTTTGCTTTTGTGGCACATGAAAATGCGGTATTTCAACTTTGACGGATCTATCACAATTGTTTTGACTTCCCTCGGGCTTTTGATAACCGGTTTTAAGAACTCCTCCTCGATTTCCCCTTCCCAGCCTGCGCCGTTTCTGACGCGAAGCAGTCCAGGCTTTGATCCGGGACCGAGCGGTTCCAGATAAAAAAACTTGTTAGCTCCCGTTTTTATGCCAAATCGCACCTCGGCAACTTCGCCAAGTCTCACCAATTTGCCCTTGCCTTTCTCCAGAATCGTAAAGAAAATGTCCGGTGCCCTCAGGTATTTTCCACCCCACTTGTCGCCGACATAGACGCTTTCTTTTACCCAACTATCTTTTTCCGCCGTAGGTTCAGAGCTTTCTTTTAGGAGTTCGCCCACTGTGATGGGAAATACACGGTAAGCATCAGTTTTTATGGTCTTGGTAGCCTTTTCTATGGCAATGAAGTTTTCTGCAGAAACCGCTTCCTCAAAGGGCTTTTTGAAAGCCACAAATCGAACAATGTGTTTTCGGGAAACTCCGCCTCTTTTAAGCGGAGCACCTGCAACTGTGATAATGGTATTGATATCTGCACGAACGAAGGAACGGCGGGCATGGTTGTCGATAACCATGTATAGCGGTGCCTTTCTCAGAAAGAATTCCTGAAGCCATGCGCCATAGCCCACATCGAGCCATGCATTGGAACAGATGAAAACATGCACACCCTTTTCGTTGAGCAAACGAAGCGAACGGATGTAAAAGTAAGTGTAAAGATCTGAGCGTCCACTGGGCTTGCGTCCTTTTTTGAATTTGTCCCTCTCTCTCATTGACTTCGCAAAATACTCCGGAAAATCGAGTCGGAGCATCTCCATGAGCGCATCAACATACTGCTTACGAGTGAGTTTACCGGCGGGATCAACAATATCCTCCTGCCGCACATAGGGCGGATTGCCGATAACTATGTCAAAGCCGCCTCTGTCAAAGAACACCTCAGCAAATTCAACGCTCCAGATAAAGATCGGATTTTCGGGAAGCGTGCGTTTCAGCTCCTGAAGCTCTGCGATTTCGGCTTTCAACTGCTCGATATTTGCCTTAAAAACTTCTTCCTGAACGGGTTGTTCCCGTCCGATCCCTTTAAGCACCCCCATCTCGCCTCTGGAACTGCTGAGCTTGCGGATTTCTTTGACTTTCTCCTGAATCTCATAGTCAAGGATGGCACGAAAAACTTCCCTTTCCGCCTCAAACACTATTTGAGGGTCCCTTATCCGGTTATTAAAGAAAGCCCGCTTTAGCTTCCTCAAATCTAAAATTTTCGACCTGATGGCGGAAGGAAAGCCAGTTCCCTTATGGCCATGCACGGGGAAAGCCTTGTTCCCTATCCTTTGAACGAGTGAATCGCCGGCGCGCACTTTGAACATCAGGCTGGGCAATAAAGGCTTATGGGAATACCGCAACTCCTCAGGAATATCCACGAACAAGGACAGCCAGAGGCGTAACTGACTTATCCAGACGGCGGATTCTTTTACCTCGGTCCCATAAAGCGACCTCTCCACAATGGCTTTCTTTCGCTCAAACGGGGAAGGAGTTTTGTTTATCAGTTTGGGTGCTTTAGGATGGGAGTAAAGATAGTCCAGAGTTTCATCCAAGACCTGAAGCATTCCAACGAGGAAAGCGCCGGAACCGGCGGCAGGGTCGCAGACCGTCACAGATTCGAGCTTCTCGATTAAAATTTTTATCTCATCGGTGGAAAGCTCCACGCTCTCCTTTTCTCCAAAGAAAAGTTGATAGAGTTTGTCAATGGGGATTTCAGTTGTTTGGTTCAGCCATCTGACAAGTGCAAGGCGGGACATCAGGTCAACTTCAACCCTCGGCGTGTAAACCGCACCCTGCTCCATATTCGTGAGACGCTCAAAGATGATGCCCAGAAACTCCGGGTTGAGTTCCAGTTCTTCGTCATAAAGCTCATTCTCTTCAACTGTGAAGTTGTATTGGAAGATGAAATAGAAGAACTCACCGATGATCTCGTCGGGGATCCAGAGTCCCTGGTCGTCAACGCCCCTCTTTCTCTCAAAGAGTTCACCGTTGAGGAACGGCGCCATCTGAAGGGCTTTTGCAGTGCCTTCAGAAAATGGGGAGTGTCCATAGGAGCCTTTATTGTCAGGCGGCATTTTCAAGGCTTCAAAAAATAGTGGTTCAAGCCATTCTTTGTAAAACCTGTTTT
The DNA here is from genome assembly GCA_027064565.1 of Caldifarciminota bacterium. GTDB lineage: Bacteria > Hydrothermota > Hydrothermia > B15-G9 > B15-G9 > WGAI01. The sequence continues at coordinate 10,449 of JAMOPK010000268.1, forward strand.
TAAACCC
>JAMOPK010000269.1 GCA_027064565.1 Caldifarciminota bacterium
ATTGACACCGTCCGCTTTATGATCAGCACGATTCCGGGCGAGGAACCGAGGCCTCTTATGAAGATCGTTTCTGGCGGCGAACTGTCCAGGATCATGCTTGCGCTCAAAGTGGTTCTTGCCGAGGTCGATGAGGTCGAGACGCTCGTTTTCGATGAGATAGACGTCGGGATAAGCGGCCGCATTGCTGAGGCTGTTGGCAGAAAGATGAAGCGGGTATCCCGAAAACGGCAGGTGATAACCGTCACGCACCTGCCACAGATAGCCGCTTTTGCGGACAGGCATTTTAAGGTCGAAAAATTGCAGGGGGATGACGGTGTGGAATCGAGGGTCGTGGAGCTTGATTTTGACGGCCGTGTCATGGAAATCGCATCCATGCTCACGGGGGAGAGGATAACCGATGCCTCGATAGAACAGGCAAGGGAACTCTTAAAATTGGCGCAATCTACATTTGAAAATCACATCTTTTCAAGTCGAGGTTTTTCCAGATCAGGAGGTCAAAAATGAGGATATTTATCTATGATGATGACCCGGAAACCCTGGATTCGCTTGTCACATATCTGTCATGTGAAAACAATGAGTTATACCCTTTTGTCAACCTATCCAAGGCCATAAAATTTGCGAGACAAACGGACAACAGCATTGACGTCGCAATTATAGACGGTGGATTCGATAGCGGCGAAGCAGGAGTTGAGATATCTGTCATTCTCAGGAACAACAATCCAGATGCGAGAATAATCATTTTGACGGGATTCTCGGAGCCCTCTGTGATGGACATCCTTGAGAAATACAATATTGAACTCTACGAAAAGCCACAGGATGTGTCCAGACTCATCGACGAATTTGGATGCATATAAACGATGAAACCGGCAACCGATAGATTCAAAAAATGGGCTAATAGGAGAATAGACAAGCTAAGGGGGATTGAAAAACTCCTCACTGAAGAATTTAAAAGGAGTTATTTGGGGATAGCAATCGCTTTTTTTCTGTCTGCCAGCCTTTTCTACGTTTTTGGGATGAAATACAGGGTTTTCTTCGTAGTATCCGATGCCATAAACCACATGATCAGATTCCGATTGGATGCGCCAGCTGATACATCGTCCCCCGGGATTTACGTTATCCGGAACATCAGGGAACCCACTGCTGGAGAGGTGGATTCCGCCATTCAGTTGCTTTACGAAGCTTCCCTTAAAACCGACAAAAAAGTAACATTGGTGACGGAATTGGGGTGGGTGTTTCAGGAGACTCTCAGCGATACCCCTAACAATGCTTCCATTTTCGCAACCATAAACAGGGATACCCTATCTCACATGAAAGTCCTTTTTGTTTATCCCTCTGCCGGGAAATACAAAGGCTATTTGAAAGGTTATGACTCGCTGCCAAAAGGAATAAAAGAAAATATCTGCTATCTCAATTATCTCCCTCTGAAAAGGGATCGTGTAGCAACCCCTTATTCCTTCAGTGTCCCGATATCTAAACGTTTTTCGCTGATTATGCGGATAAGCGAATTTTTCGGGCTACCTCTTCTTGCAGATACAATGGAGAAAGAGACGGTAAAGGTCATAACTAAACTTACTCCTCCACCTTACAAAGTTATCAGCTTAGGGGATCCTATCATGATGGGTTACAGGCGTGCCCTGGAACCCGCACTTAAAATATTGCATAACCCCCGATCGCCGAAGAATGTTATTTTCATCTACCTCCCATCAACATTCGACAAACATGTAATTTTCGTGCCCGGTCAGCATCTACAGCTTTCCGATGTGTACGCACTTTCTATCTGGGAAACATTACATCCTGTGGAAGCAAAACCTCTGCCTATGTGGGTCGATTTCCTGATTTTTGGAACGGTCATGGTTTTGATCTGGACATTACGCAAGAGGGTAAACAATCTATTTTTCACCCTGGGGATGCTTGCATTTACGGTGCTTGGGGCAACATGGTACGTCTTGAGGCCTTTTCACATTACGTTTTACGATAGATATATTTTTGAGCTCGGAATATCACTATGGGTTGGCTATTTTACAGTTTTTATTGTGGAATCATCGTTATTCGGGACGATAATGGCGCTCATCAAACGGTTCGTAATGGAGTCTCAGAGTTACAAGTATCTTCAGCACGGACTTGCTCACCTTTTTTACTCATCACTCCAACTGATGATCCCTGAGATCGCCGCAATAGTTGTTGAAACAAGAGAGTTTTTCATCACCCGCAGATATGTGATTGGGGAAATTGATGTCAACCGAAAAGCTGTCAGGAAGAATTACGTTCCTTATACGATCAGAAGAAGAATAGGGATTTTCAAAATTGCTGTGTTGAAAGTTTATCTTCCTATCGACACACGACCAACAAAGGAGGAGCTGAATTTTATCAAGCGTGCATGGAATGACCCAGTTTTTATGCCCCTCATATTCGATAAGATTTACACCGAAAAAGCCTTGCGAGGAAAAGCATTTAACATTTATAGCATTGATGCCTATACAAAGGCCCTTGTCCACGAAAGTATAGGGTTCAGGAAACTTATAGATTCGATGGATAGCGGTGCAGCTATATTTTGCTCCACAGGCATCCTCCTTTATTGCAACAGTAAGCTTCAAAAAATTCTTGGTAAAGGGGAATCTGCCCCTCAATCCACTGTTTTTGACCTTCTTTCAAAGACTTTTATGGAACCCCTTATTCCCCTGATAAGGGAAAAGATGTTGTTGGGAGGAGAAGCAACTCGTGATGTTTTTGATGCTAAAAATGATAGACATTATCGGGTTTCGTTTAGACGGTTAAGCACAGAACGTTCCAAAAATTTGTATTTATACATGATGATCGTGCAGGATGTGACATATTTCTTTAAGCTTTACATTGAGGAATCGATCATACGAAAGAACACCATCCGCATGATATCCCATGAGCTCGGGAACGCATTAAGCTCTTACGAATTGCACATGAAAGTTATCAAAGACAAAACGAAAGGGATACAGGATGATATGCTCCATAGTCGATTGGATAAGCTTGAACTTGCAATAAAAATGGTTGTTGAACATGTCGAAAAGCTATCATTTTTTGCCCGATTGAAACAGGACTCCTTACCGCTCAAATTAACAAATGTGAAGCTCAAGGACCTGGTAATGGACATTGTAAGATTTATCGAAAGCGTTTATAAAAGCAGGAAGTTGTGGGCCAACTCCGAGATCATCGTAGATGTTCCTGATAACATTTCGCTCGTCGCCGACAGGGTGCTCTTGAAGATTGTCCTTAAGAATCTGATCGAGAATGCCCTCAAATACAGCCGCTCCAGAGCGCTGGTCGTGGCGCGTGAGGAGGGCGAAAACGTGATCATTGAAATCGAAGATGACGGCAAAGGAATCCCACCGGAAAAAATCGACCTCATCTGGAAACCTTTCGAGAGGGCACAGGAGAAAAAAGAGACCGGAGAGGCGATACCCGGATTGGGACTCGGCCTTTTCATAGTCCAATACCTGTTTAAGATAAAGGCTATCGACGGCGAAATATCAGTTGGCAGAAGCGAGAAGTTGGGCGGTGCGAAATTTACGCTGGTGATCCGCAAAAAGCCCAATCACCCAAACACAACATCCAGATAGAGCATAACTATGATTCCGAGAATTGTGCCAAATGTTGCATATCTCTCATGGCCCTTTCTGTGTGTCTCGGGGACGATTTCGTCGCTTATGACGTATAGCATGGCCCCGGCAGCAAATCCCATGGCGTAGGGGATGATTGGCCTGACGAGGTTCACCGCCCATGCCCCCAACATGGCAAGGGGTATTTCCACCAGTCCTGACCGGATACCTGTGAAGGCGGCGTAGAAACCGCGTCCCATCCCGGCACTCACCGCCGAGAGGGATACGGAAAATCCTTCAGGGATGTTCTGCAGGCCTATGGCGATCATCAGCACAATCGCATCTCGTATCATACCGGAACCGAAAGCAACCCCTACCGCAAGTCCTTCCGGCATGTTGTGCAAGGTTATGGCGATTATGAACAACCACACCGCCTTGATCCTCTTGGTTTGCAGGCCTTCGTACCCGATGATCCTGTGCATGTGCGGGATCAGGTGGTCAGCAGCCTCAAGGAAAAGAGCCCCCATCAGGATGCCAATCAACACGGGAAAAATTCCGCCCAGCTCTATGCCGGGCATGATAAGGCTTGTGAAACTTGCGGCTAACATGACGCCCGCTGCAAATCCGAGGGAAGCATCGAGGAATTTATCCGAAGCTCGTTTGATGAGCAGCACCAGCACGGCCCCCAAGGTGTTCAACAGCGTCGTGAAAACGCCGCCCCAGAAACCAAGCCATATTGCTTTGCCGCCGGAGAGCTTCAGGAACAGGACAACGAGCCAGTCTGCCATTGTTCTCCTCCTTTTTGTTAAATTCACGTCGATTTACCGTTAGGCAGCATTTTTCAATATTACCTTCTAATGGCTGGGGTGGCCATTCTGCCGATAATGTTCGTGAGATCCAGTGAGTCAGGAGTCTCGCCTGAGAGGAAGGTCGGAGACTTGCTCGTTAATAGGATTTTCCATTCGTGAAATAGCTGGAAGTAAAACTGGCTGTCCGGAAAGGCCACCTAAACGACAGATTGGGGCGGCATTCTGTACCCCCCATTTTATCCCCAAGATAACTGTGATGTTAAACGGCGAAATGCGTAGGAACTTGGTTCTCACCATGTATGATGTGCTCAAGGAAATTGGAACCCTGAGCACCTGAAAGAATGGGATGAAATCGTGAAAGAAGTTCTAAAACCCTGGATAACCTGATGCGGCTGCCTGAAACATTACCCAACCACCATTCTTATACGTATTTGCAGAATTCTATCCCAATCCGCCCAAAACTCAATACCTGTCCCGGACGACGTTGAAACTGCCGCTCAGGATCGCCCTGACGCCGGGGCGGCCTCCTGTCGGTTTTCTCAGCTTTTTAATGTTGAGGACACCCCGATCGTCCAGCCAGACAGACGCGGGAACAGAGAAGATTATCTTTGCGCCGTCGGCGAAGAAGTAGAGCGGTGCAGGGATCCTTTTCCTTGCCTCGATGAATGCCCTGCCGCCCTTCATGTTGAAGACCCCGCCCTTCAGCATCGCCTGAGCGTTCGAGAGGACGAAATCGCTCATGAGCGAGTAAATTTCCGTCCTCCTGTGTGTTGAGGAAGGCAGAACTATTTCGCAGTTAGAGAACTTCAGTTCGATGTCCAGTCCAGCCGACCCCGCGGTGCTGAGGTCGAGGACCGCTTTCGAGAGCGACAGCGAGAGCTTCACGTCGATGAACGCACTTTCCGGAAAAATGACAGAGACGATAGGTTTGCCTAACAGGCCCATGGGATTGATAACGCTTCCGAGCCTGACGTCGATGGTGTCGCCCCTGCGTTCCACGTCGGCCGGCACGCCGATGCATCTGAGCTGCGGGCCAGGCGCGACCCGCAGCTCTACCCCTGTGAGTGAACCGTTAACACGGACAAACAGGAGGCTTAAGGATAGGATCAAAATGGGCATGGGTTACAACCTCTCGCTGAACCTGATGACGAACCTGAACGGGCTTTCCTTTTCGATGGAGCGCGCCACCAGCATGGTGAACGGCCCTGTGCTGATCCCGACTCCGCCATCCACGTAACGATTATCGAACGAAGAGCCGGTCGCAGCGACGTCCGCGAAGATCACCCCATCTATGGAGCTGAACCCGATCCGATACTCCGCCTGAAGCAACTCGAATCTGGAGGCAACGATGGAATTCAGTTCGTACCCCGGAAGTGTGCCGGGGCCGCCCAGCCTGAACCCGAACGGGAACTCTTCGGTGGAGGAATAGCCTGCCGTCAGCCTCAGGTAGAGTTTGTCGTTTGGCCAGCTAATCTTGCTTCTCAGCTGAGCCAGAATGCGCTTGACCTCGATGTCATTCGGAGTAGGCAGGGACTTCTGAATGCCAACGTTGAGGGTGAGCGGCCCTATCGAGGATGAGATATGCCCTGTGAGCCAGTGGTATTCGCCCTCGTTCGGCACGGCCGGGTTATCGCGGAAGGGTTTGTGCGGGTAGAAAAGCGACCAGTCGGTGCGCTTCTCCAGCGATGTGAGCTTCTCGATGGAATATCCGATGAAAAGGTCTCCGTAAGGGAGCAGGCTGACACCGGCGCCGCCCGTCATGCCTTTTGATAGATAGTAGTCCAGCATGTCCTGATTGAGGAAGAAGGCGAAAATCGAGTTCTCCGTCTCGCTCATCTTCCAGACATCCGGACTCATGACCTTCGAATGGGCCTCGACACCGAGATAGACGGGGGAAGCAAGCGCCTTTTTCACACCGATCCAGAAATCCCATCTCTTGAGGGAGAACGCATATCTTACTCCAGCGGTAAGCTCATCTTTCACATGAAATCTGCCGTAAGTGTGCTGCTTTTTTAGGGATATTGGCACTCCGAGAACGACCCCCTGCACCCTGTTGTAGGCAATGGGGGAGTTAGTTTTCCATAGTTTAAGGAAACTGCTGACTGCTTTTCCGCTGGTTTCTTCCTCTAAACCTGGTAGAAGGTTTGCCTCCGTCGAAAACTCAGCGAATTTCTCAAGCACGTCATCAGCAATATCGACCTCGCCCGTAGCGCTCTCGAAGGTGTATTTTCCAAGCTCTTCACACAGCGAATCGGCCTCGTCCACCCCGAATGTCCCGGCATAAGTTGATATGTAGAAAGTGGCCGGGATGCAGACCGTCATGTAGATGTCGCCGCTTGTCGTCGTTACGGTATCAGTGACCGATGACCACACATCCGGGTCGTGGATGGCATAGCCGTAGAAGTCGATGTCGCCACTCACCGTCTCCACCGTCAGGTTGGACGGAGGAGCGTTGTTTATCCGAACGTCGCCGCTTACAGCACTCAGTTTGATCTTGTCGGGGTAGTCCGTCAGGCTCGTGTCATATTCCAGTTCGATGTCTCCGGAGACCGCCTTGACATGAATCTCCGTCACAGGTGGCGTTATCACGGTGACGTCCTCCGACGGCGACGAGATGCTCAGGACATTGCCCTCCAGCTCGTGCCCGAACTCCTCCTCGGAACTGACACGGATCGATTCCACATCCGTGATACTGATCTCGACGTTGCCGGACATGGCGGTCACCTTGAGCACCGCCACGCTCTCGGCCGGCGCCGAGTAAAAGAAAGCCGTCAACACAAGTGACACGATCATCATGGCTTACACCTCCATTTTGTTTTCGACCAGATACCCTGTCAGGGACACGTTGATGACGATGTAGATGGCGAGCAAAATCAATGTGCCCAGCGTCATGGGGCCTTTCGCTTGGGTACCGGCCCCATATACCACGTAAAGGGTTATGTGGGGGAATTCCCGGAGGACCGGATCAAGCCAGCCCGCTATCTTAAGCCCTGCCTGTGAAAGGATGAGAAACAGGACGGCAGCGATGAGCCTGCCGAACCTCCTGACGCTCATTCCGACAGCCTGAAGGAGCAGGGAAAAGGTCGCCGTCAGCGTGAGCACCAGCCAGATGAGGACGAATAGCCACAGGGTTAGCCTCACCGTGTAAGTCGTTTGAGCAAGGGTTATCATTGTCCTGAAAGTGATGAAGTAGGTGGCGGCGTAGGCGAAAGACTCGATGCCTATCATGAGCGATTTGGCTGTGGCTATCTCGAAGCCGTTGACCGGAAGTGCTTTCAGGTATTCGATGGTTCGGTTGTCCCTCTCGCTTTTCAGTATCAAAATGCCGCGGATGAAGGCAATGATGAGCAGTGGGAGTATCACTATCCCTGAAACCAACAGCATGGGTGCATTTCTGGACATCGAGGGGATGTCTTTGAACTTCAGGTAGATGTAAAAGTTGAACAGCAAAACCCCCGCAGGCACAAAGATCAGCCAGCTCTTAGCAAGCTTGATTTCCTTGACCAGAATGTTCTTTATGTTTCTGATGTCCATGATGTCCCTCCCTCATCCGTAGAGCTGGATGAAAATCGAGTTTATCGAGGCATCGTGTTGGGAGCGTAATTCGTCGGCGTTGCCCTGAAGCAGAACGCTACCGTCGGAAAGGAACACCACCCTGTCCAGCAGGTTTTCCACGTCCATGACAAGATGGGTTGAAAGCAGGATGGAGGAGTTCTCAGGTCGGTATTCTCGAATTATCACATCCAGAATTTTGCTCCTTGATGCCGGGTCTATCCCGGAAAGCGGCTCGTCCAGAAGGTATAGCTGAACGTCCCTCGAAAAAGCTATGGCGGTCTTCAACCGCCCGCGCATCCCTCTTGAAAGGCTGGAGATTTTGCTGTCCCTGTCGAGGCCCAGGAACTCGATGATTTCCTGAGATTTGGCGTCATTCCAGTCATCGTAAAAGCTGGCTGTCCATTCCAGAATCTCGCCGACCCGCATCCAGCGATACAGGTAATCGTTCTCGGACATGTAGGATACATGTTTCCTGAGTCCAGCCCCCGGCCGCTGACCGAGAACCTCGATCTCACCACCAGTGGGACGCACGATGCCAATGGCTATCTTCAAAAACGTCGATTTCCCGCTCCCGTTGGGGCCGAGTATCCCGACAACCTCACCGCTGTTGACCTCTAAATCAACGCCCCTGAGAGCATGTTTCCTGCCGTAACGCTTTGTTAACCCCCTTGCCCTAAGAAGCCTGTTCATTTCTTATCTCCTCCAGGGTTTTGATAAGCTCATCAACGCTCATGTTGATCTCGGACGCCTCCTGTATAACCCGGCGGACAAGTTCCCTCCTCATCTTTTCCCTCAACTCCTCCACGACGGCGGGGTCCTGTGTGACGAAATTGCCCTGCCCGCGCCGCGTGAAGGTCAACCCTTCCCGTTCCAGCTCCTGATAAGCCCTCTGGACCGTGTTGGGGTTGACTCTCAGCATGATAGCTAACTCCCTGACCGACGGCAGCCGGTCCCCCGGTTTTAAATCCCCCCTGATAATCGCCCTCTTTACCTTCTCGACGATCTGAAGGTAAATCGGCCTGTTTTCGTCGAATCTGTCACTCAGTATTAGTGTCATAGCTGAATAATACACTATGACCCGACGGGGGTCAAGAGGTGGGAGGTGCCTTTCCTGAATCGGCGTGTTTTTGGGCAGGCCTGCTGTCAGGCGGGGTGTCCGACCCACTGCCGGGCTTTGATTTACCCCTGATGAAAAAAGAGGTGGAATTGACTGTCATGCCGGGCCTTCCAGCATTTGAATAACGGATTCAGAGCCGTTAAAATTTGCCAGCCATGAAAGACTTTAAGGATTTAAGTGAACTGGAGAGGGTATTCCTCACCAGCTACATAGATAGGTTTCTCAGGTGGTTCGGGCATGTTCCAGATGCCCCGGAAATTCCGGTGACATGGGCCTATTTCCGCCTCACGAGGGAACAGTTCAGGGTGACGGATCTTGATGCGCTGGTCGAGCCCGGCGCGATTCTGAGATCGGGGGTGTTCGTTGTTGTCCCCACCCATTCTGAGCCGATCAGGGATGTATCTGACCTCCAGGGATTTTTCGATAACCATGCGATTGTGATGGGGGAATCCACCACCGGCAGGACCACGATGTTGCGCTTCATTGCTGTCAATCTGGCCGTGAAACTGGCCCGTGAGCTTGATCTCCCTGTCCAATGGGATTCGGAACCACTTCGGCATTTCAAGGATTTCGAGCCGCAACTTCCGACTGACAGGCTTTATCTCCCGATTTTTGTGCCGTTGGAAGGTGTTGAACCCGAGCTGGTTGAAATCCGCCCGTCTAAAAGGTCTGCCGCTCAGCTGATCTGCGAGGTGGAGCCGGTGGTCCTCGATGCGCTGGAGAAAGCCGTCAGGAGTGCTCCCAAGGATGTGAAAAAGTTTTTCAAAGACCGGGAATTGGGTCGTGAGATACTGAACGAGTGGCCCATCGCAGTCTTTTTCGACTCGATCGATAAGTTGCGAGAGTGGCCCGGCAATATGATTACGGGAATAAACTATTTCCTGGACCTCCATCCGAACGCTGTGGCTGTCGAGGCGATGGAGCGTGGAAACATGATAGTTGAGGACCATCTCGCCTCACCCGACTTTTTGAACCTGTTTGAATCGAACCGCTATCAGTTTTACGAACTTCCCACGCTTGACGGGCCGGAGGAACAGAGGGAGTTTGCCGGTAGATGGCTCAAAAACCTGCATGAGGTCCATCCGGACATTCAGCCACCTGAGCCGAATGATGTGGTGGACGTTGTTGGCCGCAAACACACCGTCCTCAAAAATTCGCTGAAAAACCCGTTCATGTTCCAGAAAGCGGTCGAGCTGACCTTTTTCGGCGGGCTGGATGGCATCGAGAAGCTCCGTTCACGGTCGAAACTTTACGAATTCCACATCGACAGCATGTTTTACAGGATGCTCGAACGTTTTGGCGCATTGAAAATCGAAGGAGGGCGCTGGAAAGGGGGTCGGTTCGAGTTCCTCTATTCCCCCATGCATGGCCGGACTCAGGAGGCGATCGAATCG